>PMBX01000204.1 GCA_003153915.1 Phycisphaerales bacterium | reverse complement strand
CACCGGCAAGGAATTGCTGGCGCGGCGGATCCATAACCTTTCCAGCCGATCGGGCGGGCCATTCATCCCCGTCAACTGCCCTGCCATCAGCGAAACTCTTTTTGAGAGCCAGTTTTACGGCCATGTCAAAGGCTCCTTTACCGGCGCCGAAAGCCACACCCTGGGCATCGTCCGCGCCGCGGATGGGGGCACGCTGCTTCTGGACGAAATCGGCGAGCTTCCCTTGCACCTCCAGCCCAAGCTGCTGCGGTTGTTGCAGGAGCGCGAGGTGACGCCCGTGGGCGCCGACAAACCCATCGCCGTCAACGTACGTTTTATCGCATCCACCAACTGCAACCTCCCCCGCCACGTGGCCGAAGGGACTTTCCGAGCTGACCTTTTCCACCGGCTCAACATCGTTCGTATCGAGATTCCACCGCTGCGAACCCGTGTTGAGGACATCGAACCGTTGCTGGACTATTACCTGGATTACTTCGCCGCCCAATATGCCCTGCCCCGCCGCCGGCTCAGCCCGTATCTGCTGAGTTGCCTGACGAAATATCCCTGGCCGGGCAATGTCCGTGAGCTTTGCGGATACGTGGAGCGGCTCTATGCAGCCAACCTTCCTCCCGGCCCGCCGGGACCGAGTGAAGGCAACGGGGAATACTCCCCCATGTCCGTACAGCACCGCCGCCGGCGCGAGGATCGGCTGGACCGCGCCGATGACGCAGGTGCCGGTTCGTTCAATCTTGCCGTCAACGAGGCTAAAACGATCCGCCGGGCGCTGGAACTGACCCAGTTCAACCGTTCCGCCGCCGCCCGGCTGTTGAAGATCCACCGCAGTACCCTGTTGCGAAAGATGCGTATTCTGGGCCTGGAAGACGCCGAGCAGTAACACCTGGCGAGTCCCGTCCCCCACTCTTTTTCCTCCCAGTATTAATCCTTTTGTGTCTCTTGCCCGCCGTCGGGGCGGGAATTTCCAGCGTCTAGCCGCCGCAGCCACCCCTAAACAAATTCCCCCTTCGTCCCTGTAACCATCGGCGGCATGGCCACATTGCGACAGTTTGTCCTCCCCAGCGACAGTCGTTGTTGCACTTTGCGACAGCGTGCCTGGAGCGCCTGGTGAAGCGAAATTTAATGTTTTCATATCTCGTTTTGTGTCAGGTAGTTATAAAATTCCATCTTGGAATTATTCCACGGCATCAGCCTTGCTATATGTATATGCGGAGCGAAGCAAGTTACGCCGGAGCCTCTTGAAGCAAACGAGGAAGGGAATGTTAGAGCAGAAGGCGCGTAAGGCCTTGGCGATTAGGCCGGGCCGCGGTCACGAGATGTGCGTCGTGATGACGTGCCAAAACATTTTCGAGACCGATCAGGTCGGTCGAGAGTTGTTGAGGTTGAAAGTTTATAGCGGCCGCCTCCAGGCGTATGGGCAGATCAGGGACATGATCTCCAACCCCCCGGCTTGTTCGATCACCTCGGCGATTATCGCTGCCGGTGATAGTCAGGCCGAGTTGCGAGGGGCGCTTGCGTGGTTTCGGCGCTACTGGCCTCGTTGTCCGGTCACCGTTGTGGGCGACCGGGGTTGCGGGGCTGAGGAGCGCACGGCCCGTGAGGGCGGCGCGTTATTTCTGACTCGCCCGGTGAGTGTGGAACAGTGGTCCGCCATTGTTTGCCGCGCCTCCGGTGAAAAGTGAATTATTGAGAGAGGTTTGGTTCGGAGGGAGCAAGAGGCCCTTAAATGGGCCGCGCCGCCTTGAGCAGCGGCGTGATAAGGCAGGCCTGGGCTATCCAGGAGCCTGTGGCGGCTTGAGAGAGCCGTCGAGGGAGTCCGAATGAGCAACCTCAAAGATTGTCGGATCGGCGGAGACGAGCGCCCGCCGACAAATTGCCTTCCTCCTCCTCCTGGGGCAATACGACGGTCGAGAGGTTACTCAAGGTAGCGACCTGTGACGTTTGCGGATCAACGGAGATGAGCGCCCGTTGAAATGCTCTGGTCTCTCCTCCTCCAGGGCTTCTGCGAATGGAAGCCTTTAACGAGGCAACAGGTGGTTACCAAGGCGAAGGGCGATGACGTGTACTTGCAAAAGTTACGTCTTCGCCCCTTTTTTTTGCGCTCTATGCGTGGAACGTTCACCCGGTGACGGCTGGTCGTCGAAAGGCGGCAGCCACTCGCCGCGAGCGGATAGCGGATTTGTCCCACCTGCGCCCTTGTGATTCCCGTTGGCCTCAATAGAATTCACCAGGAAACCATTTGCGGGAGGTAAAAAATGCCCGGACTGGGCGTCAACATCGACCATGTGGCCACCATCCGTCAGGCGCGGCGGACGGTGGAACCCGACCCCGTCTGGGCTGCCGTGCAGGCGGAACTGGGCGGGGCCGACGGCATCACCTTCCACCTCCGCAAGGACCGCCGCCACATCAACGACCGCGACGCCCGCCTGCTGCGAGCAACCGTCCGCTGCAAGCTCAACATGGAGATGTCGCTGGACGATGAGATCGTCGCCATCGCCCTGGAGATCAAGCCCGACCAAGCCACGCTTGTGCCCGAGAACCGCCAGGAAATCACCACCGAGGGCGGCCTGGACGTTCTGGGCCATGCCCGTCGCATGGCGGAGGTGACCAAGGCCCTCCAAGCCGCCGGCGTGATCGTCAGCGCCTTCGTCGATCCTCACCGTGACCAGATACTTGCCTCTCGCCAGGCCGGCTGCGACGCCATCGAGATCCACACCGGCCGATACGCCAATGCTACCGGCCGCGCCATTACCGAGACCATCGAGGAAATCCGCTCGGGCCTGCGGGCCGGTCTCGATGCCGGCCTGGTCGTCCACGGCGGCCATGGCCTGACCTATAACAACATCGCTCCCATCGCGGCCTTGCGGGGCTTCTGTGAGTTCAACATCGGCCATTCCATAATTTCCCGCGCGGTATTCGTCGGCTTGAGCGAGGCGGTGGCCGAAATGAAACGCCTAATCGACAAATCCGCTGGCATTTAGTATGTAGGGCGTGCAACTATTGTTGCACGCGCAATCCGACAATGATGTAACCGTTGCGCGAGCTACAAGTAGCTCGCCCTACCGGATTTTTCGCAGCGCGTATCCGCACACTTCAATTAAGAACGAGCGAATCATGAAAGTCCTGGTCGCCTATTACTCCCGCTCCGGCGTGACGCGCACCGCCGCCGGGGACATCGCCGCTCGCCTGGGCGCCGACATCGAGGAGATTATCGACAACAAGCCGCGCCGTGGCGCCATCGGCTGGCTGATCGCCGGAAAAGACGCCTCGCTGAAGCGCCCCACCGAAATCGCCCCGCCGGCCAAGGACCCCGCCGCATACGACCTGGTGATCCTCGGCACGCCCGTGTGGGCCTTCACCATGGCCCCTGCCGTGCGGACCTACATCGCCCGCCACGCCGGGGCCTTCAGGAAACTGGCCTTCTTCTGCACCATGGGCGGCTCGGGCGACAAAAAGACCTTCCAACACATGGCCGACCTGTCCGGCCTGTCCCCCATGGCGACACTGGCACTGATCGAAAAAGACGTGCGCAGCGGAAAATGCGGCGAACAGGTGGAAGGATTCGTGGCGAGGCTACAAGAGCGCAATCCCTAGGCCCCTGGTATTACTTGGCCTTTTTTGGCGGTTTTTGGAGCAGGAGGTTTCTGACGGCCTGGAGGATGTCCCCTGGTTCGGCCATGCGACCGGGGCCGGATGTTCCGCAGGCCAGTCTGCCGTCGTCGGGACCGACGACATGCCAGCCCCAATCCCGCAGGGTTTTGATGTTTGCCTGGACAGGCGGGGCCAGCCACATGCGGGTGTTCATCGCCGGGGCAAGCAGGATCGGGCAGGACCCGCAGGCCGAGAGGCCCAGCGAGCTTATCAGGTCGTCGGCCAAGCCGGCGGCGAACTTGCCGATGATGTCGGCGGTGGCCGGGGCGACCACCATCAGGTCGGCAAGCTCCGTGGGGGCCAGGTGGCCGGCGCGAAAGTCCTCCGACGGAAGCCACAGCGTGGTATACACCTGCCGCTGCGTGAGGGTCTGGAAGGTCAGCGGCGAGACGAACCGCGTCGCCGCCTCGGACATCGCCACGCTGACGCCCGCGCCGGCGGCGACAAGCTTGCTGACGAGATCGGCGACCTTATAACCGGCGATCCCGCCCGTGACAGCCACCAGGACTTCATACTTGTCTAAGGTTTTTTCCGCGTTGCCGGCCATAGTTACCGCCTGCCCCCAGTCTCGAAGGCGAGCTACTTGCCCGCAAGGGCCCCTTCCGGGGTAGCCCGCGCAACATACACATCGGCGTCGGCTTGCGTTGCGCGTGCAACGAGTTGCACGCCCTACAGGGCTACGGAGCTACTTCTTGAGGATATCGTCGGGGGTGAGGATTCGTGACTTCTCATAGTCGATGGCGATCTTGTCCTCCAGGATTTCCTGGATGGCGACTTCCATGTCCGTCATGCCGCGTTTGCGTTCCACCAGGGCGCGGGAGCCTTGAACCAACTCCACCAGCCGCCGCTGGATCAGGGCGGTAAGCTTAAACTTGCCACCGACTTTTTTGATGATCTCCTCGCTCTTCAATGCCTCTATCATTGTTCCGTTGACTCCTGTTTGACTATCGCAACCACCTGGCGCATCGCGGCTTCCAGGTTGTCATTGACAACCTCATGATTATATACGCCGCTGGCCCTTGCCGCGTCCAGTTCTTTCCTGGCCTGGGCTAACCGCGCGGCCACCACTTCCGGGCTTTCGCTGCCGCGCCCCTTGAGCCGGCTGGCCAGCGTCGCCTCGTCGGGCGGCGTCATCAGCACGTAACTCGCACCTGGCATCTTGCGATGGACCTGCAAGCCGCCTTGGACGTCGATATCCAGGATAACTGTTTTTCCCTCGGCCAACGCCTCCTGAACCGGACCGGCGGGCGTGCCGTAGAGCCGGGAAAACACCTCGGCCCATTCCAGCATCTCCCCCGCCGCCACCATCCGGCGGAAAGCATCCTCGCTGACGAAGCGGTAATCCCGCCCGTCCACCTCGCCGGCTCGCGGCGGGCGAGTGGTCGCCGAGACGCTGTATTCGGCCCCGGTTCGCCGGAGCACCTCGCGAACGATGGTTGTCTTGCCGACCCCGGAGGGACCGCTGATGACAACCAGCTTGCCTTTAAACCGGCCCATTTCGCCGCTCCGTCGCGAAGTCAAGCACATGCTAAGCCGGCGGGACATAGCCCCGCCAGCCAAGGGTAAGCATCCAAAGTTAACCAACTGTGGCCCGCGGAAACCGCACCGATTCCTCCGGCGAACTGCCCCTTCCGCGTCACTCGACGTTCTGGACCTGTTCCTTTATTCGGTCAATGGCGGTCTTGATTTCCACCACCGCCCGGGCAACTCGCGTGTCGGTGGCCTTGGAACCGATGGTATTGGCCTCGCGGAGCATTTCCTGGGCAATGAAGTCCAGCTTTCGCCCCGCCGGTTCGGGAGCGTCGATGGCCTGGCGGAATTGCTGGAGGTGTGCCCGCAGGCGGGAGATTTCCTCGGCGATGTCGCACCTCTCGGCAAAGATGGCCACTTCCCTGGCCAGGTTTTCCTCGTCTATTTTTATGTTGCCCGCGGCGGTCAGTTCCTTGACCCTCGTGGCCAGTCGCTGGTGGTAATCCGTCACCAACTGGGGGGCTTGTCTGGCCACCTCCTCAAGATTTTCCGTGACGATCGCGCAATGGGACAGCAGGTCGGCCTTCATAGCCGCCCCTTCGTGGCGGCGCATCTCCATAAGGTTGCTCATCGCCCGCTCCACGAGGCGCAGCAGCTCCGCATGGGTCTTACGACAAATTTCATCCAACGGCGGGGGTTCGCAGACGCCGGGCAATTGGAGCATCGTCCCCAGGTCGATCCGCACCGTGGGGTTGGCCTCGATCTCCATCAGCTTGATCTGGTCAAGGTATTTAGCCAGCGCCGCGACGTTCACCCGGTAGGCCGCCTGCTCGTCTGGCACGGTCATGCGGACGGCCACATTGATGGTACCCCGCACCAACCGGGCGCGTAACAGTTTGTCGATGTCCCCCTCGGTGCTACCCATCGCCTCGGGCAGCTTGATGATACTCTTATAGTAGCGGCTGTTGACGGAACGGATCTCCACGGCGTATTCCACTCCGTCGGCATGGCCGCCGGCCGATCCGAAACCCGTCATCGAAAGCAACATCTTCAGCCTCCTGAAGCGGGCAAGGCGGGCAAACTGGCGGCCGATGGAAGGGTCGCCGCGGCAGGTTGCGTTTCCGGGATACCATAGAACGCCTTGGTCACCGGGCTGGGATGTCGCCCCGGCTGGAAGGTCCGTGCCTGCAACATCGTCCCCGGCTTGACCACCACGGGGTTCTTCTCATACTTGGCGGACTGCTCCGTTGGTTCGGTTCCATCGAGGGTGTAGCGGATGGTCGCGTTGATGCCTGGAGCGGAGATGGTCACGGGCGTCTCGACGGTGATGGGACTTTCGGGGGGAATGAAATCGGGCCTGGCGGCAAAAGCTTTTTCAGGGCGCAGCGCCATTGTGGTGCCGATGGACAGCAACACGAACAATGCCGTCAGCACGATGGTCACCCAGGTGAACACGTCTCCGGTCTTGGTTCCAAATGCCGTGGAACCCGCGCCGCCAAAGGCCGCGCCCAGCCCGCCGCCTCGCCCCTTCTGGAGCAGCACCACGACGATCAACAGGACGCATATGACGATGAACAACGTCACCACGAACACTTGCAGCATCTGCATAGGAGTCTGCCTTTCCGATCTCTGTCCGACGAGGCGATATCGTCGGCGACGCCTCGCATTTTGGCAATTAAAATCCGGTTTGTCCGGGGACGGGCCTTACAAGGCCGCCCGCGCTATGGCCTCAAAATCCGCGGCCTTCAGGCTCGCGCCACCCACCAGCGCGCCGTCAACGTCCTCCTGCCGCAACAACTCGGCGGCGTTGGAGGGTTTAACCGATCCACCGTACTGAATCCGCGTCCGGTCCGCCACCGTGGCGGTAAACCTTCCCGCCAACAGTTGGCGGATCATCGCGTGGACTTCCTGTGCCTGTTCCGGAGTGGCGTTGACGCCCGTGCCGATCGCCCATACCGGCTCGTAGGCGATCGTCAACCTGCCCGCGTCGGAGGCGGCGACCCCTTCCAGGCCGATTTTCACCTGGCGGCTCACCACGTCCATCGTCAGTCCGCTCTTTCGCTCCTCCAGCAGTTCCCCGACGCAGAAGATCATATCCAGCCCCGCCGCCATGGCCTTGATGATCTTGCGGTTTATCATCTCGTCAGTCTCGCCCAACACGTGTCGCCGCTCGCTGTGCCCGATGATGACATAACGGCAGCCCACGTCCTTGAGCATCTCGGTGGAGACCTCTCCGGTGAATGCCCCGTCATCCTCGTGAAAGACATCCTGGGCGCCAAGGGCGATGCGGCTACCGGCCAGCGCCGCCTTGACGGCTGGCAGGTACACGAAGGGCGGGCATACGGCAAGGTCTACCGCATCTAGGGAACCGATGGACCGGGCCAGGGTGGCGGCCAGTTCCACGGCGCTGCGGCCGGTGGTGTTCATCTTCCAGTTACCCGCGATAAACGGCTTACGTGGCATGTCGTGGCGTCCTTCCGTATTTCCTAAGTATCTGGTCCGATTTCTTAGACGGGTTCCGTGGCTCGCGGGAAGCTACCCAGCACGTGCATCTCCCCGCAATGTTCCTTGGCCTCGGCGAGGGCATGTTGAAAGTTCTCGTCCTGGCAGTGGCCCTCGGCGTCGACGAAGAAATAGTATTCCCAGTTGCGCCTCTTGGACGGGCGCGTGTCGATATTGGTCAGGTTGATTCCGCAACGCGAGAACACTTCCAATACCTTGGCCAAAGCCCCAGCGCGGTGGGCGGTGGTGAACATGATTCCGGTTTTGTCGTTGCCCGTCCGGCGGGTGGGATGGTTGGAGATGACGAAGAACCGCGTCATGTTGCTGGGGTTATCCTCTATGTTGGCGAAGACAATCTTGAGGCCGTAGAGTTCCGCCGCCAGGACCGAGCCGATGGCGGCAAGGCCCTCCTGCGAGGCGGCCATTTCGGCGGCCTTGGAGGAACTAGCCACCGGAAGCAGGTCCACCTGCTTGAAACTGGTGGAAAGCCAGTTGCGACACTGGGCGAAGACCTCGGGCTTGGAGGCGATGGCGGTGATTTTCTCCGGTGGGCAATTGGCCAGGAGGTTCTGATGTACCTCCACCAGCACCTCGGCGCAGATGTAAACCTGCGCGTCGATGAAGGAATCTAGGGTGTCCACCACGCCGCCGCCGACGCTGTTTTCGATGGGCACCAGCCCAAGGTCGCAATGCCCGCGGGCGACTTCCTCGAAGACCGCACGGATATCCGCCAGCGGCCGATACTCCACGGAGGCGCCAAACTTCTTCTCCGCGGCCAGGTGGGAGAAACTTCCCTCCGGGCCGAGGTAGCCGATCCGCAACGGGCGCTCCAGGGCGAAGGACCCGCTCATCAACTCACGGTAGATGGCCTGGAGGGTCCGTTGCGGCAAGGGACCCTGGTTCAATTCCGCTACCCGCTGGAGCACGGCCTGCTCGCGGTCGGGGGCATAGATCGGCACGCCGCCGGCCAGCTTGGCCTTGCCGACGTCGATGACGACCGTGGCGCGCTGATTGAGCAGGTCGACGATCTTGCGGTCCAGATCGTCGATTTTCTGCCGCAACGCGGCCAAGTCGTTGTCTTTGGAAGCGTTATCTCCGGCCATCATGGTGACCCTGACTCGCCGATGTGCAGAACCATTCATCGCCACCGGGCAAGAACGTGCTTTTTACCCATTCCAGCGGCGGCGGTCAAGCCATGTAAACTCACCTTTCCCGTTTCGGCCTGTCGGAAAATTACGAAAGCTTCTGCAATGATTTGTGGTTTGAGGAAGTCCGTGAGGTTCATGGCTGATTTCCAAGGCGGGGATATGCCATGGGTTGGCAGTGGCAACAAGGTGGTAGGTCGCCCTTCCTGAAACCTTGCCCGCCAAGGAGTCATGTGATATTCTTCGCCGGTCGTGGAAAATGGAACCGTCGCCATAATCAGGGAACTTCAGGCAGGAGAATGTGCGGTGACTGAGCAGCTCGCCTATGCGTTGATAACGCCCTATAGTCTCTTCAAGAGCCGCACCGGCGGGATCATCGGCCGCCTGCTGGCTCATGCCCGCGCGGAACTGGTGGCGGCGCGGATGTTCGTTTTCTCCGACGCCTTCGTCGACGCCTACCAGGAGATCGTCTGCCCGCAAGGGGCCGCCCCTGCTATTCGTGCCGCCTGGCAGCGCTACGTCAACGAATCGCTGAGGCAGAAGAATCCCTGGGGGTTCCTGCCCCGCTGCATGTTGCTGCTGTTCCGCGGACCCAATGCGGTGCGGCATCTCAAGGACGACGTGATCGGGCGGTTTACCGAGCAGCCCGTCGGCGACACGATCCGCGGAACCTACGGCGACCTCATCCGCGACGAAAAGGGCGTCATCCGCTACTTCGAGCCTGCCGTCATCACCTGCCCCGACCCGGAACTGAACAACCAGCATCTCAAGCTCTTCGCCGATTTCGCCGCGCGAGACGGCGGGGTGCTGGCCGGGCGCATCCGCTACGACCAGCCCAACGTTCAGGTCTCCCTGGTGATGCTCAAGCCTGACAATTTCTATCGTCCCAGCCGCCGGCCCGGCAACATCATCGATACCTTCAGCCTCACAGGTCTGCGGATCGTCGGCGCCAAGCTGTTCAACATGACCGTCGCCCAGGGCGAGGAATTTTACGGGCCTCTGAAGGAACAGTTCGTCACCAAGCTCAAGGGCAACGTCACGCGGGAAATCTACCAGCGTCTCCATGACGCCTTCAGTTTCCCCGTCACGATGGCCGATGCGGAGTCGATGGCCGGCCTGCTGGCCGAACGCAACGCCACGGCCGAGTTCAACAAGATCGTCGAATATATGACGGGCGTGAACCCCGATGATCTTTCCGACCCTGCGGAGAAGGCCACCGCCAGCCGAACCAAATGCCTGGCCATGCTCTACGAAGGCCCCGACGCCATCAACAAGATACGTACCGTCCTGGGGTCCACCGACCCCCGCAAGGCCGAACCTGGCACCGTCCGCAGCGACTTCGGCCGCGACCTGATGCGCAACGGCGCGCACGCCTCCGACAGCGAGCAAAGCGCCACGCGCGAACGGGAGATCGTCGGCATGAGCCGCACGGACAAGGATACCTGCGATGTCTCGCGGATCATCGGCGAATACCTCCAGACCCCCAAGTAACGCCCATGCCGCCGCGCATTGACCTTTTCGTCACTGCCCCGCTGGATACCAATACATATCTGCTGCAAGGCGACGGGGAATGCTGGGTGGTCGATCCGGCGATGGGTCTGGAGCGACTGCTGTCGGCAATTGGGCGCGGCGGAGTCAGCCCGTCCCGGATTCTGCTCACTCACGGACACGGGGACCACATCGCGGGCGTAATGGAACTGAAAATCGCTTTCCCCGCCGTTTCCGTCTGCTGCCCTATCGGCGACGCGGACATGTTGACCGATCCGCATAAGAATCTCTCTGCCGACTTCGGGCTGGAGATCGTCGCGCCGCCGGCTGACTGCTTTTTGCGGCCCGGCGATACTATTGCGATGGGACAGTGGTCCTGGCAGGTGCTCGACACGTCTGGACACACCCAGGGAGGCGTGAGCTACTATTGCCCACGGACGGGGGTGGTGCTCACCGGCGACGCGCTGTTTGCCGGTGGGATCGGGCGGACGGATATACCCGGCGGCGACGAGCCGCGCCTGTTGGATAATATCAGCCGCAATCTTCTGGCTTTGCCAGACTCGACGCGCGTCTTGCCCGGCCATGGGCCGGAATCCACCATCGGACGGGAACGAAGGGAAAACCCGTTCCTGGCCGACCGGCGGTGACCGGCGCTTAGACGATCGCCTTGGAGGCGATGTCGTGGCGGTAGTGGCAGTCCTGCCAGGAGATTTTCGCCACGGCCTCGTAGGCCCGCTTTTGTGCCGCTGCGATGGTGTCGCCCACCGCCGTCACGCCCAGGACTCGCCCGCCCGCTGTGACCAGCGTGCCGTCCCGCTCTACCGTGCCGGCGTGAAAGACCTTCACGTCGGGAAGTTTTTCGGCCTCCTCGATGCCGCTGATGGGGTGGCCCTTGGCGTATGCGCCGGGATACCCGCCGCTGCTCATGACCACGCAGACGGCAGGGCGAGGATCCCATTCCATCGTAACGGTCTCCAGGCGATGCCCTGCCGTGGCGGCCATCAGCTCCACAAGGTCGCTTTTTAGCCGCATCATCAATGGCTGGCATTCGGGATCGCCAAAGCGGCAGTTGAACTCGATGACCTTCGGTCCGGCGGGGGTGAACATCAGCCCGGTGTACAGGACGCCCTCGTATCGCCCGAAGTCGCGGCGCATCGCATCGACGATGGGCACGAGGATTTCCCGCTCGATGCGTTCCATCATGCGGCGGTCCAGAATCGGCACGGGGCTGTACGCGCCCATGCCTCCGGTGTTAGGCCCGCTGTCACCGTCGCCGACGGGCTTGTGGTCCTGGATCGGTTCCATCGGATAGATGCTCTTTCCGTCACAGAAGGCCAGTACGGTAGCCTCCTGGCCGGTAAGCAATTCCTCTATAACCACCGTCGCGCCGGCGGGGCCGAAGACCTTCCGCTCCATCATGTCCTCCAAGGGCTTGACGGCTTGGTACGGCTCGGGGCATATCACCACGCCCTTGCCCGCCGCCAGCCCGGAGGCCTTGACGGCCACCCCGTGCTCGCGCGACAAGACGTAGTCCTTGGCCATTCGCAGGTCGGTGAAGATCCTTGCCTCCGCGGTAGGCACGGAGACGCTTCGCATGAGGTTCTTGGCGTAGGCCTTGTCGGCCTCGATCCGCGCGCCGTCGGCGCCGGGACCGAAGCACAGGATGCCCGCTTTGCGCACCGCGTCGGCCAGTCCGTTGGCCAAAGGCTCCTCCGGACCGACCACGACCAGATCGACGCCTTGGGCCTTGGCAAAGTCGACGATGCCCGCGGTGTCACTCACCTCGATAGGCACGCACTCGCCATGTTGGGCGATGCCTGGATTGCCCGGCGCTGCGTACAACTTCTCGCACTGCGTTGACTGCGACATCTTCCAGGCCAACGCATGTTCCCGTCCTCCGCCGCCGATCAGGAAAATCTTCATTCCTTTCATCCTTTCGCGATGTGGAACCGTTTCGCTGGGGATGAGTGTAACCAATGCGTCTGGGACATTCCACACGCCGCGAGTATTGCCCCTGCCCATCAGGGGCACGGCCCGAAACCATTTCCTTGCTCCAAAAATAAATGCCTTGAACGAAATTTTTTCTTCCATCTCATCAGCCGCCCTTACGCAAACCCCTAACACCTTATTTTGACAGAAATTGCGTTATTTTTGCTATTATCGCATACCCGACACCCCAGAGAAAATATACATAATACACCCTATACGGTCTTTACAGGCTGTGGTAAGGTCGTGTACAATTCATCGAAACTTGGAGAGCACCCCAAGACGGCAAAAGATAGTATTTCGGATCGGTTCTCCCCCGGCCGGTCCGAATGCCGAGGCGGCGCCTGTCGTCCCCCCCCGCGGCAGGCCCGCCATTTTTTTGCGCGTATGAACCCAGACTTGCTTCACCGATGGAAACGAGGGGTAGTTCCACCGACTGGTTGGGATACCTTGATATGGAACGTTTTCGCTGTTGCCGGCGCGGCGTGATTCAATCCGCCGTGGCGATGGCCGCGGCGATGGGGCTAACGACGTTGGGCACCACCACTCGCCGAAGCAAATCCTCGCCCACTTCGCATTGGCGGGCGAAGGCATCCTTGAGATTCAGCACCTTCCCGGGCCTGGGATATTGGCGAACCGTGAAGTACACGCTGATGGGTTCTTCGTCATAGGCGCCCATGCGGACCTGGTAGCTGCTGCACCGCGTCTCCAGCGACAACCTTGCCTGTAGATAGCAGTCTTCCTCCAACGCAACAACCAGGCTTGGCTCGAACTCAATGGGCTTGTGCGCGCCCTCGCCGATCAGAGCCGCCAGAGGCGAGCCTTCCAGCAGAGCCTGGGCCGCCACGGCGTCGCGGTTGCCACGATAATCCAGGTTGAAGCCGAACACCACGTCCAGGCACTCCACGTCCAGACCGCTGGTGCCCAGGTAGTAGACGCTACGGTCCAGCAGCCAGGAGTGGAAGCGATACGCCTCCCCAGTCGTCTGCGGGTTGAAAAACCCCGATGCGAGGCGCTGCGACTGAAGCTCCATCCACTGATAGTTGCCCGATTCCTGGTCGCCTTCCAGCACGTACTCGCCGCTGTCGCGGCGGTAGAAGCTCGTCATGCCGCGAAATTCCTTCTGCACCGCCTCGCAGAACAGCAGCACAGTCTCTCGCGCACTGGGAAGCGCCAGGGTCGTCTGGAGGTTGAGGTTGACGAAAAAATCATCGGCAACCGTACTGAACTCCGAGTGGTTGTCTTCACGCACGTCCGATGAAACCTCGCTCTAGGCCCCGCCGTCCTGCGGGGCTAATGACCGGCCTTTTTCTTGCTGCGAACCTGAAGCTGCGGCGCCTCGCTGGTCACCGTACTGTCGGCTGTAATGGATTCGGTGACGAACGTGTTACCACCCACGGTCACGCCTCGGCCGATGACGGTTTGTCCGCCAAGGATCGTGGCATTGGCGTAGATGGTCACGTTGTCCTCCAGGGTTGGATGACGCTGCAAGCCCTTGATTACCCGCCCGCGCTCGTCCTTTGGAAAACTCAACGCCCCCAGCGTAACGCCCTGATAGATCTTCACGCCGTCGCCGATCCGTGTCGTCTCGCCGATGACCACGCCCGTGGCGTGGTCGATGAAAAAGCTCCGCCCGATCTGCGCGCCTGGGTGGATGTCGGTGCCCGTGGCGCCGTGGGCGTGCTCGGTCATTATCCGGGGCATCAGCGGAACGCCCAAGCGGTGCAGGCGATTGGCGATCCGGTAGACCATCACCGCGTAGAAACCAGGATAGCAGTAGATCACCTCATCGATGCTCTTGGCGGCTGGGTCGCCGTCGTAGGCCGCCTGGGCATCCAGGGCCAGGGCCTCTCGCAACTCGGGCACGGACTCCAGGAAGTCACTGGCGATCTGGGCCGACTGCGTCCGGCAGGGCGCGTCCTGGGCCTTCTGAGCCTCATGGCAAAGGCAGTTGTACACCTGTTCGGTCAGTTCCCCTCCGATCCGGACCAGCAACGCCCCCACGTGATAGCGTACGTTCTGCTCGGTGATCTCCTTGGGACCGAAGAATCCCGGAAACAACAACTGGCGGATCTGGCCCAGCAACTCGACGATCTTGTCGCCGGATGGAAGAAAGGCGTGCCCAATGTGCTGCGTACGCGCGTCGCCGCGGTAGCTGGCGCATATCTTGTTGGTGATCCTATCCAGACTGCCGTTAAGCATTTCATTCATGTCTTGCCCCTCGTCGTGATTTACGTGAGACATTCTAAGCTACCGCCTCGGCAATGTCACGGTCAAGGACTGCTTTGCTTTTCGTTTTCTCCATCGTTACTTGGGACCACCGCGCGGGCTGGCGGCTCGCGGCGGGCTTTGTCCCACCGCCAGGAAAAAACCGCCTTTTGCTCCCGGATCCGCTCTCAAGGAAACTTCATGCATTTTCAAGAAACGCGTCCAAAAAGTGGTATCAATAGCCCATGGCTCGCGTTACCCTACTAGGCGCCCCAGACAGCCAAAAGGCGATGGCGGAACAACCATGAAGGCAGGAACCTTGCTCATACTGGTGGCCGCGCTGCTCACCGGCGGCTGCGGAACCTACCGTGGCATTCCCACTCATGGCGGAGGCAAGCGGTTTGACGAGGAACAGCGAATCGTCGCCGGCGCCATCCGCCAGGCCGTGGGAGACATGAACCTCAAGGAATTGTCCGCCAAGAGGTTACAGATCGTCATGGAGTGCATTTCCCACGACGGCGGCGGGAGCATCACCTGGCCGGGACTTCAGAGTATCAGTGCCAACGCCAATTACTCGAATAACGTCGAGGGAGCTGGGGAGCCTAATGACAGGAGGACCACGGAGGTCTTGGGCGCTGGAGGAGGCCTGACCATCCAGCCTAACCCGGTGTTTTTCCCCGCGGTGTTCCCTACCCAGCCCGATGCGACCTACCTCCGCGCGACGGTGGAGATGAAGGCCCGGCACGATGGCATCATCGTCACCGATGCCCAGCCAGATGCGGTGCTGTTCCTTCTGGTGGACGTATTGGGAACCAACCGCAGCCGAACGGACAATATCCTGGTCGTCGATGAGGACTACAAGGCATCCTGCGAACTGACCTACTACGCCGTGGACACGCGAACGGGACAACTCCTCTTCCGCGCGCGGCAAAGCGGGGCCGAGGCGCGATACGACGAACGGCATACCCTTGGGGTCGCTCGCATTGGGATAATACGGGGCATCGCCCCGTTGGAGCCATCCATCCCGCTTGTGGACACCCTTGCCGCAGTCAAAACGCCCACAACCCAGCCGGTCGGCGGAATCGCCGCTGCGCCCACAACACAACCAGCCGCCGGCGTGGCGCCTGCTGCAATCCAGGCGACTATTCAACCACTGGTGGCTCCATCCCCCCCGGCAGCGGCTAAATAAAATCCACTCTCTTGCGCGGCCTCACCTTCCGGCGTAGGTGTTGCTTACCATCCTTCGCAGTGAGGTCAGCACGTATCCTCTCAGCAATGTGCCAGGGCATTGAGTGGAAGCGTTGGGGGCATCGCAGTGGCAGACGATGTTTTCCGGTGCAATTTCGTACTTCGCCGCCAGGTCCGCCACCAGGCGACGCAAGGTGGCCAACTGCGCCTCTGACGGCGACGAACGGGTGAAGTCCCCCACCAGGCAGATGCCGATTCCGTA
>PMBX01000232.1:6040-12534 GCA_003153915.1 Phycisphaerales bacterium | reverse complement strand
ACCCCCCGGCCGACCACGTAAATCAGCGGATCGTAGCCGAAGAGGCCCAGGTGGCCCGGACCGCTTCCGGGTGTAACGCCCGTCGCCACGGGCACGTGCAGGCCCATCGCGCTGCGTGCGGCCAGGGTGTCCATATTGGGCGTCCGCGCCTGCTGAAGGGCGGTTCCCCCGCCCGCGTTGTCGCAATCGCCCAGCCCGTCCATCACCAGCAGGACGATACGCTTGTCGTTTTCAATCGCCAATGAACTGATCAACGCGCCGTAACTGTCTTCCATGGGAATCATCCTTTGTCGCAAATCACCGGCCCGGTTATCACTGACGGGCCAAACCAAGAGACAGTCTAACCGCGAAAAAGCTGGGATTCCACATCTCATCAAACCAAGACGGACGCACATCCTGATACTCAAGACCGGAAAAAGGTTGGAGGAGAGAGGTTAGAGGGAAGCAAGCCTGTTCTTGGTTTTTTCTCTAACCTCTAACCTCTTACCTCTAACCTTTCGCATTAAAGCTCCATCGCCCCCGGCATGCCAATCGTGCACAATCCCTCCATGCATGGGAAAATTATCGATTTCACTCCTTGGGCACCAGCAGTACGCCCTGCTGGAGCGATTCGATCTGCCTGCGGACCAGTCGAAGGTTCTGCAAACCTTTGTCATAATCGCCCTGGATACTCACGGCCCGCTCGAAACATTGGAGCGCCTTGTTCATATCTTCCGCCCCCGCGGAATCGCCCGCTTGGATCCGCCGCACGGCTCGCCTGCCATAGCAGACGCCCAACATGTTCCATTCCAGGCAATTGGGCTTTCTGTCGGGCAGAACATCCTCCAACAGCCCGATCACCTGGGAATCCCATCGCATCCGGTTGAAGGCGATCCCCGCGGCGAAGATCGCTTCGTCACCGAGCGGGTCCAATTCCCGCACGCGCTGCCGATAGGCCGCCAGATCGAGATTCTCGGTAGTGATCTGGTAACGGCGGGCCAGTTGGGCGTTTGGGCCGTCCTTACGAAGGAAGATCACGTGGCAGGGGCTAAGGTACACCAGCGCCCAGTTAGGATCGTTGCTGAACGTCCGCACCAGCACTTCAGCCGTGATGCCGTTTTCCACGGCAACGATCTCGATATCGTACCGCCGCCGCATGGCCTCAAAATCCAACCCGGCGATGTGATCCAGCACCATCCGCATCACGTCGGGCGGGAAGGCCCAGGTGTTGGTCAAAATGGGCACGTCACGGTGCGGGCGGGTGAAATAGTAGAGGTCGGAGGAGAGATTGAAGTCCGTCCACATCCTCCCGACGGGTTTGTGCTCGTTGATCCATTCAGCCGCCTCCAACGGGAAGTGCAGACGGTTAAACCCCGCCCCGAACCGCTCCGCGGATTCGTCTTTGACATAGAAGCGGTTCGTCACGACACCTACGCTCCAGTACACCGACAGCAGGACGATAATGCCCGATACGGCCAAGCCGGCGATTCGGATAGTCGCGGGCCTGAACCGCCCGGCGGCCCTGCCGGCAGCGGGACTCAGCGCCCACAGCGCCATCGGGACGATCAGGAAGGAGGCGGGCGCGGCGTTACGGAGCATGGAAAGCGACACGGCCCCCATCCCCGCCAGAATCATCGCCAGCCCCCACCGCCGGCCCGCCAACGCAGCCAGGCATCCCACCCCCGCCAACGCCAGCAACACCAGGATCGCACAACTCATCGGTGAAAACGAATCCCACGTAATCGTGCCCAATGTGTTGGTGAACTCTGCGATGGCCGACCAAGGATGTCGAACCCCCGGAAACTTCGTCGCCGTAATATCGTACTTGGCCAGAAACCCCAGCGTCTCGACGGGCAACAGGGCCAGCCGCCACGTCCATGGATTCACCAGGCAGGCTGCCGTCTGTGCGGCCAGCAGCACGCCAAGCCGCGCGGAGTTGCGGCGAGCGGTTTGGCGGGCGGGCAAGTCCCCCTGCCGTGCCAATCGCCACCATGCCAGGCGAACGAGTTGATCCGCCAGCACCGCCGTCGTCATCGCCAGGCCCAGCAGGAAGTAGCTATGCACGTTGACGATCACCAACTGGACGATCACCCCTCCCGCCAAAGCCTTCCAGGAGATCACGCCTCGGCCCCGCAAAACCGCCAGCAGGAGATACAACTGGACCACCAGCAGGGCGTAGCCAAGGATTTCCGGGCGGGGCTGGAACCGCCCCTGCGCCGCCAGCGCCATCACCAGCACGCCGGCAGCGGCAGCGGTCGCGGGAACCACCAGCCGCCACATCATCCACAGGCACAACGCCAGCAACACGGCCACCACCGCCGTCACCATCCAGGACATCGCCGCCGCCCCGCCCCAGCGATACAGCACCGTGATCACGAGCTGGCTGAGCCAGTTGGCGTTGGCGAAATGGTACACCCCGCCCGCGTCATACCAACAGCCGGGGCCGATTTTGCTACGGTCCACCAGCGGCGGACCTTCCGCCAGCGTATAGATGTACGGGCAGGTGTCCACGAGCCGGCCGGTGGAGAAGAACTGCTCCCCGTAGGCCAGGTGATAACCCAGGTCGCTGCTGTTGACCAGCCGTAACGACAGCAGCAACGCAAAGACGCACGCCGCCCCCACTGCCGCCAGCGATACCACGCGAGCGAACAGGGGCAAGACGCTTCTGGTGGAAACCGGTTTGACGGGAACCTGGCGCGTCATGACAAGGCGGGATCATACTCGAATCCGCCCCAAACCGGTAGGGTGAGTCCGAGTGCCATGGCCACGGCTTAGCCACGTGGCCATGGGTTGCTACAAAAAGAAAGATCGCATCCATGCTCACGTGGCCTAGCCATGAGCATGGCACCCAACTTCCGTATCTTGATCTTGATGAAAACTACCTGCTACCTGCTACGGTTTCCGGCCTTACCGCGTCTTCAGCCCCCTTGGCCGTTACGGCGTGCGGCCGCATCCAATGCCTGCTGGAAAGATTCTGGAACCTTGCCCCCCAGTTTTCGACATTGTTCCGCATCGGCCAGCGCCTGTTGGATATCCCCGGCGCGGTAGAACGTCATGGAGCGGGCCAGCAACAATTCCCATCTGCCGGGGCAAAGGGCAATGGCCCGCGTGAAGTCGGCGGCGGCCTGGTCGAAGTGCCCCAGGTCGCGGTGGAGATTTGCGCGATCCACCAAGACCGTGATATCGTCAGGCCGCAGCCGAACGGCGATGTCGAACTGGGTCATCGCCGCCTCGGATTTGCCGGCCTGTAGCAGGTGCCATCCCAGGCTGTGATGGGCGCGCTGGTTTGGCCAGGGCAATCGCTGAATGGTTAGCGACCAGGCGTCGATGGCGCTGTGATATTCATCGTTGCGTGCCCGGGTCATCCCGGCCAGTCCGACCGCAATCGCCGTCGCTGCCGCGGCCAAGGTGATAAACACCCGCTTGCGTCGCAGGGGCGTGCTGCGCCTGGCCAGCCATTCCGCCGCCAGCACGGCAGCCGGCGCGACCGCAACCACCACGCATGCCAGCGGCAGGTACATGCGGTGATCCATCGCGGCATCGGTCATAGGGTAAAAACTAGATGTCGGGGCCAGTACCAAAAAAAACATCCCCGCCGGCACGGCCCACTTGGGATATCGTACTAACGCCCAGCAAGTCGCCGCGATCAACGGAACGACTACGACAGCGCCGGTGATTATCCGCCACATGTTCGTCGCCGCCGGCCAACCGTAATCCAACACAAGCCCGCTGGGCCAAAACGCCAGGCGGAGATAATGGGCGACGACGCCCAGTTCCGTCAGAGCATATTGCATCGGCCGGCCGGTCGAGAACCCCACCGACCCGCCGCGGTCGCCGCAGGAGATCATGTGATACGCCAGCACCGCCCATGTGCCCGCCAGGCCCGCGTACAGCGGCCAACGCTTCCGCCAAGCCGCCGCGAATCCGCCGGCGAGAAATGCCCGGTCATACAGCAGGCACGCAAGCGGGGCCGAAACTATCGTCTCCTTAGCGTTGGCGCCCAGCAGGCAGGCCGCAACCGCCGCCGCCGACCATGCCGCCACGGCTCGACCCGTCGCCGAGCGCAACAGGCAATAGAGCGTCAACAGGTAGCACAAGGCCGCCAGGCTCTCGGCCCGCTGAATAATGTAGGTGACGGCAGCGGTCGTCAGCGGATGGGAGCCCCAAAGGACGGCAGAGGCCAGGGCTATCGACGTGGCCCGCTGCCTCAGCGACGGCGGGATCACCGGTAGCAGCAACGTACGGCGGACCAACCCGAATAGCACCAGCACAGCCGCCAGATGCACGCAGAGGTTGAAGACATGATAGTGGAAGGCCTCGCCACCGGTGGCATGGCTGACGGCCAGCGAAAGGGCAACCAACGGCCTGCCGTCGATGGTGCTGCCCGGTTCGTGCGTGGCGGCAAGAACGTTCCAGAGCGGCCAAAGCTTGCGGATGGACGGATCGACGGGAATGATGCTCAGATCGTCGTAGATGAACACACCGCCAAGGCTGTTGGCGTAGGCCAGGACGACCACGGCTAACGCCAATAATGGCGCGATGCGGCGGAAGACCGACCGCAAAAGACCCGGACGCGCCGAGGTGTGTGTGGATAGACGTGCCATCGCCGGTTCATTCTACATCCCGGCAAGATTGAATAAAAAGGGCAAGCCGGTAGATGGGGCTACTGCCCCACCACATCCGTAACACTTGCTTGCGATTACAGTCCCCGAATCGTAGGGCGGGGCATCGCCCGCCGCTTCCACTGCTTGTGCTGCCTTGCTAGCGGCGTATAATGGCAACATAGTCCCCAGGATGGGTTGCATCGCATGTTGCAATTGTCTCTACAGGCTTTCTCCGATTCACTGGACCCATAAGGAGTGCATTTATGAACGGCCAGGTGTTGACCACATTAGTCTCGCATGCCCCTTTAGCCACCCGTAATAGGTTTCATCTGCCGCGAGCGGGGCTGGCAGGAGTCGTCATTGCCATGCTGGCAGCTTGTTCTTACGCAGCCCAACCGGCGGATCGATTCCCCGCAAAGGCGTGGGAGGAAAAGACCCCCGACCAAGTTGGGTTGGACCCGGTGAAACTCCAGCAGTTCATCGACACGATCAAGGCGCCGTCGGACAACTCAAGGGGCGGCCCCGCCAAGGAATCGGACTCACACGGCGTGGTCATCAAGGATGGCTACCTGGTGGCAAGCTGGGGCAAGCCCTCCAAGAGGTTCAACTGGTATTCGGCCTCCAAGCCGGCGTTGAGCACGATGTTGTTCTTCGCCATCGCCGAGGGCAAGCTCAAGGGCGTGGAGGACAAGGTCGCCGACTGGGGCTGGCAGTTGTCCGACAAGGACAAGCCCATGACCTTCGCGCACCTGGCCAACATGATCAGCGGGTACTCGTTGAAAGACCCCCCCGGCGCCGCGTTCGCGTATAACGACCTTGGCATCCGGCTTTACGTCCTGACTTTGCAGAAGGTCTTCGGCAAAGACATCATCTCGGCGGGTAATGAGAGTTTCTCCCCGCTGCAACTTCAAGATGGCGACCTGTTCAACGAGAAGGGCCGCGTGGACGCCTCCGCCCGTGATTTCGCGCGGGTCGGCTGGTTCTGGATGCACCGGGGCAACTGGAACGGCAAGGCTGTCCTGCCGCGGGAACTGTTCGACAAATACATGAAGCCGACCGTCCCACCCGAATTGCCTATCAGCACGGATCACCAGATAAACGACTACCTCCAGATCGGCAGCTACGGCGGGCCTAACAATCAGGTCCCCTACGGTCCGGGACTCTACGGTTATTGCTGGTGGTTCAACGCCCCCCTGCCCAAGGTCGGCGAACTGAACTGGCCTTCCGCCCCCCCCGACGCCTTCGCGGCCTTAGGCTACGGCGGATGCAACATGGTCATGATCCCAAGCAAGGGCCTGGTGGTTGCCGCTCGGGCCAACTGGGGCCGGGCCGTCGCCGGCGGACAAGACAGCCGATTCAACCAGAACCTCAAGCTGCTCGTAGATGCCGTCAAGTAAGTCCCGGCGGATTACACTCCCTTGGCCGCAACTACAAGACTTCCAAAACCACGTGCCTACACGAGGTAAGCCCACGGAATCGCCGTGGGATTTTTCATAATCAAAACCATCCCCCGTGCGATGCACTGGGATGCTGTTGTGGAAATCCCCAGCCGGAGCGCGCCGGTCAGGAAGCCGACAATGCCTCGGCGATGGGTTCGCCGGAGGGATGTTTCAGCGGCGTGCGGCAGGTGACGCGCGTTCCGCCGTCTTGGCCGGGGGCGATTTCAAGCCGGCCTCCGATGGCCCGCGCGCGGAAATCCATGATCCGCAGGCCCATGCCTTCCGTGTCGCCGCCACCGGAGCGGATGCCCACCCCATCGTCGGCCACCGACAGCAGCAGTTCCTCGCCTCGCACGGACAGGTCGATGGCGATGTGCCTGGCCAGGCCGTGACGAACGGCGTTGTTGAGGGCCTCCTGGGCGATGCGGTACAGGTGCGTCGCGACGGCGGAGTCGTGCATGAGCACCGGCTT
>PMBX01000232.1:0-6027 GCA_003153915.1 Phycisphaerales bacterium | reverse complement strand
TTTCCGCTGAAGCACGCTGCTGAGGTATCCCAGCCCGGCCAGTAGCTGTCCCAGCCCGTCGTGGAGGTCTTGTCCGATGCGCTGGCGTTCGGCCTCGCTGACCTGGGTGACCTGGTCTTCCAGTTCCTTGCGAGGGGTGATGTCTCGCAGAACGGCCAGGACGGCGGGTTGTCCGTCGTAGGCAATCGTCGCGGCGATGCTCTCGGTCTCGACGGATTGGCCGTCCAGACGGGCGATCCGGCATTCCGTCAACGTGACGGGTCCGTTTTCGGGCTGGTCGAGGAGGTCCATCGCTATCCCGGCCATCTGGGCCGGGAGCAACGCGCTGGTCGGCCTGGCGACCAGATCGCCCGCCTCGGAAGCGCCAAAGAGCCTCACTGCGGCGGGATTGGCATAAATAAATCTGCCGCCGGCCAACACGCAAATGGCGTCGGGTGACAGCTCCACCAGCGAGCGGTACCTTTGCTCGCTCTCCCGCAGAAGTTCCTCGGCCCGGCGGCGGTCACGGGCCTGGCTGTTGAGTTCCGCGACGGTCTTGGCCAGGTCCTCCGCCCCCTGGGCCAGGCGGGCCTCCAAGACGCCTCGGCTGCAACGCAGGGCCTGCTCGCTCTGCTTGAGGTCGCGGAACAGCAGGTCAAAAGGTCTCGCCAGCGCCGTCTCGACGAGCGCCTTATAGATCAGGAAGAACGAAACGATCTTGAGGTAATGGCCGACGAGGTTGGCCAGGGCGTAGGGGTCGCGATACAACGCGAAGGCCAGTTCCGACGCCACGGTGGAGGCGATGGAGGCAAGCACCAAGACCAGTACGCCACGGCTGAGCTGGCCGCGGTTACCCAACAAGACCATCACCGCCGAGGCGATCAAGATGGCGCAGATCGACAGTTCCGCGGCAACCTTGAAGGCCGTCAAGGACCGGGCGGCCTCGTCGTAGCAGAGGGGAAAGACACGCCAGTGGAAGATCGCGACAAACAGCAGTGCCGTCACCGCGGCGAAACCCGCCAACGTCACGCCCACGTTGGGACGACGACGAAGGAACAGCACCGCCAGCAGAAGGGCGAGGCCTTCCATCCCGCGAGCGGAGATCCACAACTGCGCCGCCAAATTGGTCCCCGGGCCGGGAAACACCCCCATGCCACGATAGGCCAGCATGTGGACGAAGTCCAACGCGGCGACGAACAGGTAGGCGATGCCCAACCAAAGAAGGTAGCCGCTCTGCACGAAGGCCCGCGTGTTCCATGCGACCATGAAGATGCCGCACGCCACGACGATGCTGAACACCTCAGCAAGGGAGTGGAATAAAAGATAATTGGGCCTCGTCAGATAAAGGCATGCAAAAACGGCTATGCCGACGAAGGCATATCGCAGGTTTAGGGCTTTTCGCGCGCCCATAACCCTCCTTCTCCAATGGCCTTGCTACCGGCTTAACTTCGCTCCGACCGGTGCGAGGCCGACCCTAGCTTCTCCAATACATATAAGATACCACCACCCGGCAAAAAAGACAACCCGGAACCCCAAAAAAACCGCTTGGTTGACGCAGGATTCATACCGAACAGATTGCGAATCTCCAATGCCGAGCCGAACCGGCCTTGGGTAAGGCATGGACTCCGATAGCACCCCCGGTGGTATACTTTCGGCGATGAGGACGACAATGGAATCCCGGCGGACAAACGAAGGTTCCCTCGGGCATAAGATACCCGGTAATTTGGGGCATTTTCTGTACTGTTGTCTGGCGGGCGCAGTTGTGTTGCCGGCGGCGCTTTCGATCGCTGCAACCTGGGCGACGCCAAAGCAGGTGGGAGACCTGTTCATCGCACTGGCCGGCGGGCGCGACGTAGTCGGCGGCGCGCTGGGCAAACCCGACCAGTGGTCCTTCATCACCAACGGCAGGGTCTGGATCAACCAGAACTGGCTGTCGCACCTCCTGATCTACGTCACGTGGCAATTGGGCGGTGAAACTGGACTGCTGGTTCTCAAGGCCGCATTGTTGACCGCTATGGCGGCCTTGCTCTACCTGTTGGGGCGTCGATGCGGCGCCGACCGGCTTGGTGCGATTCTCCTGGCGTCGGGATTGATGATCGCCTGTTCCCAGTTCGTCGCCTTGCGGGCCAATCTGTCGACCCTGGTAATGATGCCGCTTGCGATGTGGCTGCTGCATCGCGGCTTCGAGGGACGGCAGCGGATCTGGTGGATGCTGCCGGTACAGCTTGTCTGGGCGAACTTGCACGGGGGATTCGTCTTCGGCCTGGGCATGATGGGATTGTGGGCCGTTTGCGTCACTGTCCAGGACTGGCGGCGCCTGAGACGGAATCCCCTGGCGAGGGACTGGCCCCTTTGGGCTTGTACGGCCTGCTGCATCGCCGTCTCAGCCGTCAGCCCATTCGGCTTGGAGAACCTCTCGCACCCATTGGTGATCGCCACCAGCGAGTCGTGGCGCCAAGTGCCCGAATGGCGGCCCCTGCTGACCAAGACGTCCCTTCCTACTCCGTGGGCTTTTTTCGTGGTTCTGGGCCTGGCCGTCTTTCTGGGCGTCCTGCGCCTGGCGATCATGCGTGTGAAACGNNCCTTCTGCTGGTGATCATCACGGTATTGATGGCGATACGTTCGCAGCGGTTCGTTCCGCTGGCGATCATAGCCTCGGCAGCGCCGCTGTCCTGCTCGTCGGCCTGGTTTGTGAAAAATTACGGGCGCAAATGCATCGCCGTCCTTGCCGTCTGCGTCCTTGCCGCACTGGCGCCGCTGGTGCGAAAAGGCATCCTCACGTATCACCCGGACAATCCGGCTTGGCGGGGAAGCGGTGTGTTCGACCGCATGCACGCCGTGTCGGAGGAATTCCCAGCCTCCGCCGCCCGTTTCCTCTCCGACAACGGCCTGGAGGGCAATGTCCTGAGCACCTGGGAGTGGGAGGGGTATCTGCGGTGGGTTTATCCGCGAGTCAGGATACTCATCGGAGGCAGGGCTCAACAGATTTACACCGAGGACGACCTGGCCGCCTATTCCCGCCTTCGCGATCCTGCCGTGGCGGCGGACTGGCTTGCCCAGCATCAGACGCACCTGGCCGTCCTGTCAACCGATCCTCATGGCAACGCGTTGATGCTCGGTTTGCTCGGTAGCGGCAGGTGGGCCTGTATCTACAGTGACGGCAAGGCCATGGTCCTGGCGGATTCCTCTTCCGCCTTGGCGCAACGGGCGATGGAAGACGGGCTGAAATACCCAAAGGAATCCATCAGGGCATTGAGCCGCTCGATGTGCCTGGCGACCACTCCGGCCAGGCCCGCGTCGGTCCTAGCAGCCATCAAGGAAGCAAACGCAATCTCCCCCTCGCCCCAGGCGTATTACGTTGCAGGCAACCTTGGCGCGACGCCATCTCTGCGACCCGAGGTTATCGCCTATCTGGAGGAGGAGGCGTCCCGCTTGCCGGCGATGCCACAGGCAACGGCGGAACGACTCACGATTCTCTACTGCCGTCAGCAGATTCAGACGAACCTGGCCCAACTGTACCCCCTTGGGGGAGACGACAGCCAAGCCCGGCTCGCACAAGCCAAGGCAATCGCTATCTTCGACGAAATCAACGCATTACGGGCAGCCTGGAAATAGCGCACTCCACCGGACTGCGGCGTCATCGACCGGTGATGCTTCGACGGAGTCGGAACAGCTCCCGGAATGCCCGCAGTATCACCGCCGGCCTGGCCCCGGAGGGCTTCCCGGCGCGGCGGGGCAGGTGAGTGACGGGCACGGCCAGGATCGTGTATCCCAGCCGCGTCGCCCGGGCCAGTATCTCGGCATCAATCATCGCCCCGGTGCTGCAAAGCTGGATGCGGCCGAAGATTTCCCGCTTGTAGAGCTTAAAGGCGCTGTCCACATCGCGGCAGCGGAACTTCAACACCCGCTGCACCAGGAAGCTCCAGCAGGCCCCGTTGATCCGCCGGATCCAACCGTCTCGCCGCCTGCGCCGGTAGCCGCTGATGATGTCGGCCTCGCCGGTCCGCTCCAGCAGCAAGGGCAGTTCATTCATGTCGAATTGGCCGTCACCGTCGGTGTAGAAGACATACGGCTTGCGCGCCGCGGCAAATCCGCTCCGCAACGCCATGCCGTAACCCCCCTTGCCCTCGTGGTGTATCACCCGGATGCGTGGCTCGCTCTCGGCCAGGCGGTCGGCGACTTCGGCGGTACCGTCCCGGGAACCATCGTCAACAATGATGATCTCCCAGTCTATTCCGAGCCGCTGGAGAACCTCGACGGCCCCGGCCACCACTCGTTCGATGTTGTCCCGCTCGTTGTAGCAGGGCAGGAATACGCTCAAGGATACATCGAACCGCCTGCCATCGTCTTGCGGCATATTTCACCCGCGCCCGCTGAGCAGCATGCGGACGATGCAGTCCTGATATCATGCGGGGGTGAATTCCGTCAAGTAATCGATATGCCTCCAGGATTTGATGGCTCCCCCCACACAAGACTTCAAAAATCACAAAGACCACAAGCTCACAATGTTCACCAAGACCACCAAGAAAAGAACAATAATAATCGCAGTTCTTTGTGGTCCCCGTGATCTTCGTGGCCTTCGTGATCTCTTACGATCAGAACGGCACGGCCCGGTTCGTGTGAGGAATGCGATTCCTGTCTCAAACCTCAACTACGAAACGGACATTTCGCCTCACAACAAAGCCCATGCATGCGCCTAAGGACGTGAGCGGTCACCTCGGCGCGGTCCTGGACACCCAGTTTGGCGAACAATCGCCTCATGTGCGTACGGACCGTCGGAAGGGCAATGCCGATCGACTCGGCAATTTGCTTGTCGCTTTGGCCCATGAGTAGAAGCCCGGTGATCTCCTTTTGCCTGGGGGGCAGGCGCAACTCCTCGGTGATCCGAACCCAAAGCTTGGGGTGGATAACTCGATCGCTTGTGTAGCGGCCGCTATTGGAGAGATTTTGGGCGTTGGCCATGGGCATCGTCCCCTTTCAGTCCTGACTACATACACATACCTACGGCGTCAGTCCGTGCGGATAATCCCTGCGGCCCGATAACCAACCCCTTGGGCGAGAATGCCCCGGGGGAACGTCCGTATGTTGCGCTGAGACCGCCTAAAAACGCAATACGTCGATTCAGATGACAACTGTTGTTGTCATCGAATTATACGCATGGCAGGACAGGCCGCCCAAAGGACGCGGACAAGCCGGCGCCCCGGAAATGACCACATCCTCCGCCGGCCTGGCGGACCTGCCTTGAGCCTTTGTTCTGCCAAGGCAATTGTATCTATCCACTGGAATCGTAGGGACTTGGAGCGGCAAGATCGGCTGCTCCGCTCTTAAAACCACCGACTCGCAAACCACCAATGGCGCTGTTTACGCGGTGATCCGGCCCGGCCGTTTTCATGGCCAATTTCGCCAACCCCATGCGATTCCCGCGTAAATTCCCGTTGCCGTTTAATAAATAAAATAAAAAAAAGGCAAACCCTCGGGCGGGGGTCTGCCTTTGCCACAAGGAGAGGAATCACACGAAGAAGCTCAGCCGTCTCGCCGTATGGCTAGTCGCACTGCCCTTTCCTCGTGCGTCAGGAATCGTCTAACCATGTCTATTCTTGCCCGCTCCCCCGCCGGGACAAGGCATCAATTCCAATGTCATCGGCAATGTGGGCGGGACCGCGCCCCTTGCGTGCGATTGCGCTCCAGAAGCGCCAGCCCACCGGCAGCCAGCAGGGCCAGTGTAGCAGGTTCGGGGACAGGGGCAGGCGAGGGCGCTGTTGTGTACTTATCCCAGTTGAGCGCCAAAATGCCCAAGTCCAATATACCCACCACGCCGTCGCCGCTAAAGTCGCCGTCGGACCAGGAGGCACCGGTGGCCTTCCAGTTGGCAGCCAGCGTGCCCAAGTCGGTCAGCCCCACCTGGCCGTCGAGGTCGCAGTCGCCACGGAAGAACTGCTTGATTGGTCCGCCGTTGCGGTAATAGAGATTCAGCCCGTTGCAGTCCAGCATCGCGCCTTGGTTGAGCGTCAGCGTATCAACGTAGAGAGCCTCAGACCCGGTCCAATC
>PMBX01000076.1 GCA_003153915.1 Phycisphaerales bacterium | reverse complement strand
GCCAGGAATACCACCAGGGTGACCGTCACGGCAGAGAGTATCGTCGAATGAAAAACCACCCTTGCCGCATAGTCGGGGTGGTTTCCAAATTGGAGGCACAGCAGGGCGACGTTGACGGCAGTGGGGGTGGACGTGCTGATCAGCAGCACCTGGGCGAGGAAGCCGTGTATGCCCATGATGTAGATCAGGCCCAGTCCCATCAGCGGTCCGCCCAGCAGGCGGAGCAGGACGCTGATCTTGACGGGATATTGCACCCTGCCGCGCGGAATGCTGGCCAGTTGCGCTCCCAGAGTGCACAGCGCGATGGGGATGTAGGTCACCTTCAGATGCTTGGCGACCTCCCAGAAGGGCGCCAACGAGGCGGCAACGTCGGGGGCATGTAACCCCAGGTACGTGCGTATCCGCACGGTGACCAGCGCCGCCACCAGCGCGTAGACGGCGGGGAATTTCACCACATGGAGCAGGCTGGCGCGCAGCCGCGCGTTTCCACCTCCGCTGGCGGCCAGGAAGACGCCCGCGGTGAAGGTCAGGAAATTCTGCGTGAGCATGACAAAGACATGCAACGACATCGCCGCGTCCCCCAGGCCCATCGAGCGAAAGGCCAGGTCCTGCAACGGCAGGCCGTAATTGCCGGAATTGTTCAGGACGGTGGTCATTATCATCGCGTTGTGCTGGTCGCGCGGCAGCTTCCTCCATCTTGCCACCAGGGCGGTGGCCACGCTCATTACCGCAAAGGCCAGCAGGCTGAACAGGACCACCCTCCCGACGTCGGAAGCCGTCAGGCTGGAATTGACCACCGAGAAATACACCATGCCCGGAGCGGAGAAATAGAAGTTGATCCGGGTCAGCGTGGGCATGTCCAACGTCATGGTCCGCTGGAGGACGTATCCCACTGCCGCCACGAGCAGCATGGGCAGGATGACGAAGTAAAAGATTTGCGCCAGTTTCAGCGGTAGCGCGAATACGGAGGCGGCAGCTATGAATGGATCAATTGCCATAGGCTTTCCGCGAGGGTCTGATGGCTGCGACGGGGGAATCCTATCGCCGCTTTGCGGCGATTTCCACTCTTGTCAGTCGCGTTAGCGGTTTGCCTTCCGGCGGCGAAGGAAACCCAGGGCGCCCAAAGCCAGAAGCGACGCCGATGCCGGTTCGGGGACCGGCGAGGGGGAGGGTACGGACCAGTTCCAATTGGCGGCCAGGATGCCCAGGTCCAGCAGTGTGACGCTGCCGTCGCCCGTGAAATCGCCATTGACCCAGGTCTTGCCCGTCTGGTTCCAGTTGGCCGAAAGAGCGCCCAGGTCGGTGAGGTCCACCGCGTTGTTGCCGGAGGCGTCGCCGGGGTGGAAGATTTGCAGTTGCCCCGACAGGACGCTTTCGAGCTTGTGCACCCCTCCGGCGAGGTTGGGGTCGCGGGCTTCGTCGAGCACGTTGACCTGCCCGTTTCCGAGGCTGGCGGTGAACGTGCCCCAGGTTCCGCTATAGGTCCCGCTGGCGATCAGGACGGGGGATGCCCACGCGATCCATGTGGGTCCGAGGTTCTGGCCGGTTTGGTCGCCGGGGTAACTGCCGGCGGAGTAGCCCACGTCGGTCAGGACGATTTTATCCAGGGCGGCGGTCCGCTGTCCGGCACGGATGCCGATCCCGGCCGAGCCGTCGCTGCGGAATTCGTTGAAGCCCACGTACTGGGATTGCACCCCTCCGCCGTCGAGCCAATAGTGGATGCCGGCAGGCAGTTGGCAGGTGGAACCGGTGATGGCCAGTTCCCCGCTGCCGGTGACGTTGATAATGAGGCTGGCCAGCCCGTCGTTGTCGGTGTTGTTGCTCAGCAGGCCGTAGACCTGCCACTGCCCAGTGGCCGGCCTCTGAACGGACAGCGACAACTGGGCGGACCGCGCCACCGACATCGGCAGGGCCGAAAAAACAAGGGCGAAAAACGCTATTGTCCGCAGCGGCGTCACCGTTCCGCAAGACCTCCTGCCGCGCGCAACCCACGCACGTAAAAGGGCCTCCATCGTGGGGCACTGCGAGGTTCAGCTATCCCCAATAGTCTACACCAAAAAGCGCTTTTTTACAAGCCCAAACATGGAAAGGCGGGAATCATCGGCCAAGCCCAACGCCGGCCGATGACAGTGATGGAGCAGGCTGTTGGCGGCACTTAAATCGTCGGGCTGGTAAACCAGACCTGCTTGATTACACGGTGCTTCCGCCCGCCGTCGAGCCTGCCGCGGGGCGGGGGGCGTTGGTGTCGTCGGCCTTGCCTTTGTGGGAGGCCGGAAGCGAGATGGTGAAGGTGGTTCCCTGGGCGACCTTGGTGGCCACGTCGATCTTCCCGGCGTGCTCGTTGACGATCTTCTGCGTGACGGCCAGGCCCAGGCCCGTGCCCTCCTGGCCCTTGGCGGAGAAGAAGGGGGTGAAGATCATGTCCAGCTTGTCGTCGGGGATGCCCGAACCGTTGTCGGCGATGGAGAGGATGACGACTCCTGCTTCGGGGTCGAAGCGGCTGGTGACGGTGATCACGCCGGTATGTTCCGCCACGACCTCCAGGGCGTTTCCCAGGAGGTTGAGGAATGCCTGATGTAGTCCGGCGGCGTCGGCGGGGATGGGCGGCAGGTCGTCCAGGTCGGTCATCACGGCGATTTCGCGCGCGTCGGCCCGCGGCGAGATTAATTCGATGCACTCGCCCAGCACATGGTTGACGTTGATGTCCTCCAGCAGCGGTTGGCGGTTCTTGGAGAACGCCAGCATGTTGAGAATCAGTTCGTTGATGCGGTCCAGGTTTCGCCGCACGATTGGCCAGGCCTCCGTGGCCTTGGCCAGGTCCTGCCGCTTCAGCCCGCTTTCCACGACGTCCACCCCGCCGTCGAGGGCCTGGAGGATGTTTTTGATGTGGTGGGACAGATAGGCCACGGTCTCTCCGGCGGCCGCCAGGCGCTCCGATTGCAACGTGGCCTCGTAGAGTCGCACGTTCTCCACCGCCAGACCGGTCTGATACCCAATTGCCGTCAGCAGGCGCAACTGCTCGGTGGAGTAATTCTGGTCGGAGACGCTGCAATCGACATGGATGACGCCCAGGATTTTTTCGCGCCCCTTGATGGGCACGCAGATGGCCGAGCGGATGCCGAAATCGTGCACGCTCTTTCCGGAGGTGAAACGCTTGTCGCTCATGGCGTTGGCGCTGAGCACGCCGACTTGCTTGGCGATGACCTCGTTGATGATGGTCTGGGAGATGGGGATTCGCTTGTCGGAAGAACCTTCGGGCAGGTGAGAGGCCTTGAGCACCAGCCGTCCGGCCCGGTTGGCCAGCATGATGAAGCCGCGATCGGCCTTGAGTACCTCCACCACGCGCTGGAGAGTGTGCTGGAGGAGTGCATCGACGCTCAACAGCGAACCGACCTCGCCGATGAGGTTGTAGAGGATTCGCAGGTTGTCGATGGCGCGGGCGCCGGCTTCGGGGGTGGGGATGATGATGGAGTCTTCGTTGCTGGGGATCGTGGCGACGATGGAGGCATCCACCAGTCGCCCGTCTTCATCGACATCCAGTGGAGGAAGCGTCTTTCTGCCGCCGTCGAAGACCAGCAGCGACGATCCGCAGCGGATCTGGTCGCCGCGATTCAGCCAGCAGGATTTGCCGACGCGCACACCGTTAAGAAATGTTCCGTTGACCGAGCCGAGGTCCTCCAGTTGCCATCGCCCGCGGACCAGGGTGAGCTTGGCGTGACTGCGCGAGATGGTTCCGTCGGAAAGTTCCACCGTCCGGCTGGAACGGCCGATGATGTTCTCGCCCTCGCGGAGGTCGAATTTCCGTCCCTTGTCGGGACCCTGAATGACCTGAATCGTCGCCACTGACAACCCTTGCCTGCCCTGGGCGGAACCATTGGCGGCGCCTAACGTGTCCAAGTCAATGGACGGCGAGGCTATACCGTCACAAACCGCCCGGTGAATTCTTCGCCCCCGCCCGATAGCAGAAGGCCCAATGAGCGAACCGATGTGACATGGTTATATCGGACAGGTATGTAAGAATATCATAACCGTTGCCCGCCAAACCGTCAATGCGCCCAATGCGCAAAATGATACCAGGCCGAAACATTTTATCCTGTCACCTGAAGGCACGGTGGCAAGAAAACGGGCCTTGACCATCCTGCGACGGCCAAGGCCCGAGTATTCCATTCATTCAGTCAGTCAGTTCCGCAGACGTCTATTTGTTGCCGGTCTCGCTGCGGATCTTCTCGGTCAGTGCCTTGAGATAATCCGCGCCGCAGAAGGGGCAGACATCCTTGGCGCCCGGGTGCAGGACGCTGGGGCGGACGAAGTTCTTGCCGCACTTGGGACAGGCGTTCATGATCCAGGCGCTCCTCTTTGCGCCGCACTTGGGGCAATCCTGTTTCTTCGAGGCGGGCGTTTCGCCGTTGATAATCTCGGGATGCTTGTCGGCGTCGACCTGGAACTCCGCCTTGCACTTCTCGCACTGTGCCCACTTCATGCCGTAGCTCTGCGGGGCCGGCCAGATCACGGTCTTTAGGGTGAGATACAGGGCGCCGACGACAATCAGCGCCAGCGCCGCGGCAAAGAGATATTCCGTCTTATCTCCGCCGCCACGGAAAAGCTCAAATCTCTTCACTTCGCCCTTGCGCCAGAATGAATAACTCGACATGAGCAGACTCCTCTTATAGTTGTGCCTGATAACGAGCCGCGTCGTGACAACACGGTATCTGTGCTGTTAAACCTATCCAATCGGCAAGGGCGGGTCAACGCAAAAGATCGCCTATCCGCCCAAGCGCCGGGGCTTGGTGGACCGAGGCAACGCCTTGACCGATCGGCCGCGGGACTTGGGGGCCTCCACCAGGGCAGCCGTCAACGCCTCGTCGACGTTCCGCACGTAGGCGAAGTTCAGCCCTTTTCTTGCCTGGGGGGAAATCTCCAGGATGTCTTTTCGGTTGCGTTCCGGCAGCACGACGGTCCTGATTCCAGCGCGTTTGGCGGCAAGGACCTTTTCCTTGACCCCTCCGACAGGCAGCACCAGGCCGCGCAGCGTGACCTCTCCGGTCATGGCTACGTCGGGCCGCACGGAACGCCCGATGGCCAGGCTCGCCAGGGCGGTGAACATCGCCACTCCCGCCGATGGTCCGTCCTTTGGTATGGCCCCGGCGGGGACGTGGACGTGAATATCCACCTTGCTGAAACTGTCGGGGCGGACGCCCATCGCATCGGCCCGGCTCTTCAGGAGGCTCATCGCCGCCTGCGCCGATTCCCTCATCACGTCGCCGATCTGCCCGGTGAGGATCATTCCTCCCTTGCCCGGATAGGCGGTGGCCTCGACGAACATGATCTCTCCCCCGGCGGCGGTGTAGGCCAGGCCCGTCGCCACGCCGGGGGAACTGGTTCGCAGCGCCAGTTCGCTCTCATATTTTCGAGGCCCCAGCAACTCGGCGACCGTTGCGGGGCTGATGGTGCGGCGGCGCGCCTTGCCTGCCGCGATCAACGCCGCCACCCCGCGACAGATCGTGCCGATCTGCCGCTCCAGTTCGCGCACGCCGGCCTCGCGGGTGTGGCTGTCTATGATCTTGACGATGGCCTGGCGTGTCCACTTGACTTGCGCCGTCTTCAATCCGTTCTCGGCCAACTGGCGTGGAACAAGGTATTTCAGGGCGATCTGGAGCTTGTCCTGCTGGGTGTATCCGGGAAGTTCGATGACCTCCAGGCGATCCCTCAGCGCCGGAGACACCATGCCCATGATGTTGGCCGTGCCGATGAACAAGACCTTCGAGAGGTCGAAGGGAATGTTTAGGTAGTGGTCCTGAAAGCTGAAGTTCTGTGCCGGGTCCAGCACCTCCAGCAGCGCGGCGGTGGGGTCGCCTCGGAAATCCGTTCCCACCTTGTCCAATTCGTCGAGCATGAAGACGGGATTGTTCGTCCCGGCCTTGCGGATTTCCTGGACGACCCTTCCGGGCATGGCGCCGATATAGGTTCGCCGATGGCCGCGAAGCTCGGCCTCGTC
>PMBX01000100.1 GCA_003153915.1 Phycisphaerales bacterium | reverse complement strand
ATGTTATAACGACGACATGCTCAAAGCTGGCAGAGCTCTTTCATGCTGAAAAGTGCACGCTGTGCATGCCGCCCGTAAAATGCCCATTAGAGACAGCAGGCAATGTCGCCAGGAATGCGGATGGCGATGACGTCATTATCGGATGTGATTGGACTTGCAAATCATGTGACAAGCTAGGCGGGGTGTCGCCTGACATCACTATTCCCATCAAGGTCTGTGGAGATTCCATCGATCACAAGGATGAAAATATCCAACGCGGCTTCTTATGCATCGGCCAAGTTGATGCCGACGAGAAAGTATCCAGTGAACNNCACGCTCAAATATACAAACGCGCCAAAACGGACAGCGAAAACGATTATCTTACCGGCGCATATACGAGGCGCTTCCTAAGCAAAGCCCTGGATACGGAATATGAACGTGCATTGCGCTACAAACACCGGTTTTGCGTGGTGGTCGCGGATGTGGATTACTTTAAGAGGGTAAATGACCAATATGGGCATTTTGTCGGGGACCAGGTGTTGCAAAAGCTGGTCACCATGTTAAATCAAGAGAAGCGATCCTCGGACCTTCTGGCGCGTTACGGCGGAGATGAGTTCGCCATTTTAATGCCTGAAACCAACCTGGCGGAAGCGGTCCAAACGGCAGAGCGAATGAGGCGTTATGTGGAATCTAACCTGGCCATTGAGGGCCGGCCCATGACGATTAGTTGCGGCGTGGCGGAGTGGTCCGGCCAACAGCAAGAACAGACGGATGTTCTACGCCGTGCCGACATGGCGATGTATCGAGCCAAGCAATCGAACCGAAACTGCGTTCAGACCAATGAAATCGCCGCCAACTGCGTTTGATCGTCAAGGTGTCGGTCCTGGAACGGCCAAGATTCCTTGGGGGCCATGCCGCGGACAAGCACCTCAGTATCTTATGATCGGACGGGCTTGATCGGTTGGGCGTCTGGCTGCCGAATATGCCCCATTCGGTTTAGACGGGGACCCACCAGTCCGAACTTTGGGTAATCGCACCGACAAGGCTGCGCCCCGCCTCGCATTGGAGCATTTGTCGGGCTGGCAGAACAGAACCCCGCCGGCCTGGCGGGGGCCTTAACGCGCGGGGGCGCGGATCCACGCCGCGCTGTCAATCCGTAATGTTGACTCCGGCTGCGGTTTAGAAGCTGAAGCTCAATGACGCATTCAGCGTGTGGGACCGCCCGAACTCCTGGTGGATTTCCGGGAACATGTCATACTGATAGCCCACGTCCAGGCTAAGCCACTTGGTGGGATAGAAGCCGATGCCGCAGGTCCAGGCACAGTTCATGACACCGGGGTCGATGGCCGTTCCGGCACGGAGAAACAGCCAATCCGTCAGTGCGTGGTCGACACCGGTATAGATACGATGGACGTTCATCGTGCCCGTGTCATTCCAAAACGTGCCGAATTGGTAATCCAGGTAATAGGTGCAATCCTTCATATATTCAAAGGACACGCCCGGTCTGACCAGAAACTGCCGCGTCGAGTCTCGCAGATGCATTTCCGGATCCGTGTAGATGGCTGTTCGGTCACTCGACCAACCATAGTCCAGGACCAGCCCTCCCAGCCATTTATCAACGATCCTATGCAGCGCTCCGCCGCGGATCACATAGGAATCGCTGTTTCCCTTGACATAATCAGTCCCAAAGTACCGATCGTTTGTCACGGATTTGGTGTAAGAAAACGCGCCTCCAAAAGCCCAGTCATCCGATATCTTCTTCGCCCATCCCACCTCATCCATGTCGCCGGTAAACTCGAAGTCAAGCCCGTCGCCGATATCTCTTCGGTTGGTGTTAATCTGCGCAGCGCCCACGATGAAAGACCCATACTTACCGGTATTGACGGTGACAGACTCTGCCGGAGCGTTCATACCCGTCCCATTGCCGAACCAGAGCCTGGAGTACTGTTGGCTGGCGCATACGGTGTTGTTTGCGTCGAGCCAGGTCAGCGAGGCGGGATTAACCGAGGAAGACCATTTGCTTCCCGCCGAGGCGCCTCCCACCGCCGCAACGTCGCCATAAGTGGCAAACCGGCTCATGGCGGCGGGAAAACGCAGGGTGAAGTCTTGGTCATAGTCGCCTGCCAGGCAAACTCCGGCAGTGCCCAAAACAGCCAGAACCACAATGAGGGTTGATTTTTTGATGCTGACACGATGGGTACGCTTCATTGTTGTGTCTCCATGAACCAGGTTGGTCGCCGTGTAAACATGTCTAGGGAACGGTAATACCGAATGCCTGGAACTCGCCGGCAAACAACTTCGGGCTGATGCACTAGCCAAGGCGTCTACAGGTTATTGCGCCGCGTGAAGCTGCATGGTCACGGATATGACGGTGATGGCTGCGACTTGCAGTCTACGGTCCCAATGCCAAGGATGCAGTCACTATGCGGCATCGTTATATAAACCAGCCATATCCGGTCTACAAACCGCACGAAAACACAGTAAGTGACTTATCGGCCACAGGACTTGGCAAGTTTATTATTTATCGACTTTTGCGTTGATAACGGGACACGCCGACAGGTTTCGACCCGCAAAAACATGCCTTCCAGGGTAAGGTCCAGTCGCATTGGCAATTCGAAGGCCGATAAATCGACCGCTCTCGGTGTTGAGGGTGGATCGATATGTAAAAATGCGGCTTTAAGTGCCAGTAAGAGGTGTTATAATAAGCTGTTATAGAGGTTGCATGCCCCGCGGCCTTGCCACCGTTTCTGCTCTCGACTTTCTACTGCTCTACCCCACAAGTGAAAATGCCGGTCCCTTCGACCGGCATTTTCACTCGGGGCGACTGGATTTCCTCTTCGCCTTGCCTGCGCCGCCGGGCGGCGGGCTTGGCTCGATGGAATCCATCGCCGCTGCTGCTGCGCATCACCCGCCCGGCTGATGCCGTGCGTCCGCTTCGCCTTCGGCGAATCGGGGCGACTGGATTTGAACCAGCGGCCTCCTGCTCCCAAAGCAGGCGNNTCAAGCAAGCGCTGCGTTGTCAATCGGCTTCGGGGCTGTCAATCTGTTACCGTGCCGCACGGTTGGGCTGCGATGGGCAGAAAAAAAGCCGCACCCGCTAGCGACGGGCACGGCTGTCTGGGGTTCGGCCGTGCCCACAAGGCACGACCCATGAAGAACGATGGAGACGGTTTATTTTGCCGGTGCTTTCTTGGGGTCGGCGGCGTTGTTCTTATCGGTTTGACTCAACGCCAGCTCCTTGGCGGCTGGTAGATAACTGGCCACTTCATGTCCGACGGCAGCTACGCGTTTGCAGATGTCCGCCGTCTGGTTATATGTGTCCTGCGCGATGGGGATAAGGTCGGGACTGCCGGGCCTGCGCCCGGTCTGGTATCCCCAGAAGAACGCTCCGGCTAGCAGTATTAGTACGAAAAGCTTCCTCATGATACCCACTCCAATGCCTCGCGAATCGAGCCTACCTACCCGTACAACCTCCGACAGGCTGGTTTTACCGCTTACCATGCCTGCCTATTGAGAACATAGCATTCACTTTGCCCACGGGCAAATTACCGCGACGATTTTCCACATCTCCGGATATGCGGAATCCGCGGATTTTGCTGATTAAGTGGCCCTTGCCGCTTGCCGAAGATTCATGCGGAGGGGTGGGCGGACCGCGCCAGCGACGGGAAAATGAAGATGCAACGGCAGTAAATACAAGAGGTTCCAGTTATGTACAAGGACTACTTCCACCTGTCGGAAGAGCCGTTCAGCATCACGCCCGACCCTCGATACCTCTACCTGACCAGCCAGCATCGCGAGGCGATGAACCACCTGCTGTACGGTATTCGCCAGCGCAAGGGCTTTATCTGCCTGACGGGGGAGGTCGGTTCGGGCAAGACCACGCTCTGCCGCGCCCTGTTGGCGGAGCTTGGAGGGGAGATTCACACGGCCTTGATCCTCAATCCGATGCTCTCGGAGACGCAACTGTTACGCGCTACGGTTGAGGAGTTCGGCATCGTCACCAAGTCGCGCGACCGGCTGAGCTATCTGAAACTCCTCAACGAATTCCTGCTGAAGGTCAACTCACAGGGCCACGACGCGGTGCTCATCATAGATGAGGCCCAGGACATGCCCACCGCGACTCTGGAAATGGCCCGCCTGCTGAGCAACCTGGAGACCGAGCGGCAGAAGTTGCTCCAGATCGTACTGGTGGGCCAGCCGGAACTGGGACACAAGCTGGCCCGCCCGGCGTTGCGGCAGCTCGCCCAGCGGATCACCGTGCGGTTCCACCTGGAGGCGATGTCCGCCCACGATACCGAGGACTACATCCGCCATCGTCTTGCGGTGGCTGGAGCGTCGCAACAGCAGGAAAACATACTTACCTTCGACCGAGGCGCGGTCCGCGAGATATACCGTTACTCCCGCGGTACGCCACGGCTGATCAATGCCCTCAGCGACAAGGCTTTACTGGCCGGGTACGTTTATCGCACCGCCCGCATCGACCGCAACCTGGTCCGCCTGGCCATTGATGAACTCAAGGAGGCCGCATAATGAGCCTGATACAAGAAGCCCTCAAGCGAGCCGAAGCCGATAAGCTCAACCGAACCGGCGCCAACGTCCAGGTCCTGCCTCCGCCTCTCCCACTGCGCGCGACGAGGCGCAAAGGTCCGGCTGTGGCGGCGTTCCTGACGATCCTCCTGGTGGCCGCCGCCGTCGTAGGGGGCGTTGGCCTGCTGCGAAAGTTTGCCAGTGAGCCACGAACAGGTGTTGCCGCCGTGGCTGAAGAACCTGGCCAGATTCAGCCCGTTGCTGTTGATCCGGCAAGGTCCCAAGTCGACGCGGCGCTGGCTGCCCCCGCCAACGCAGCCGGGCATGTTCAGCCGGCCCAGGCGGGAACAGCAGAAACCTTGGCCGCCGGAGCACACGCCAGCGGACAACCACTTGTGCCTGCTGAGGGCGAACCTGTCAAGCCTGTCGTGGTGAACAACCCCGGTGGGGAGGGCAGCAAGATCGCCAACCAGTCCGTCGACGCGGTGCCCAGGAGCGACGACAAGGAAGGCGTTTCAGGACTGACCCTCAGCGGCATCATGAGCGGTCCGGAAGGGGACGCGGCCCTGATCAACGGACAGATGTTGCAAGTCGGCGGGACCATCGGCGGCGCCAGGCTGATCCGAGTGCTTCACCATGCCGTCGAACTTCAGGTAGGCGACCGGAAGGTCGTCTTGCGGATGTGATGGATTACCAAACCAAGACAGACACGAGCGTGACCGCGAGGAAATCGCACATGTTTCACGTATGTTCTTGGGTCCCGCCGAGGGGCCGGCGTGCCTTCGCGCTTATTGAACTGGTCATCGTGACCCTGATGCTGGCCACCATCGCAATGATCGTGATGCCCCAGCTCCTCAGTGCCTCGCAAAATGCCAAGGAATCAAGCTTGCTTAAGGACCTGCGGACCATCCGTTCGCAGATCGAGGTTTATCGCAACGAACACAATGGTCGCGGACCGCATCTCAAAGAAGGGGGAGAGATGGACCCTGAGCATTTCATCGACCGCCTGACGGGGCGGACCTTCCCCGGCGGCCAGTTGGCCACGTATGGGACTTGCGGGCCGTACCTGGTGGAATGGCCGGAAAATCCCTTCAGCCCCCGCGGGATCCGGGGGACAATCAAGTTCGGCTGGACGTCTCTGCCTCCGCGCGACGGAACGACGGGGTGGTATTACGACATCGACTCCTGCCTTATCTATCCCAACTCCCTGCAAGGCGCCCTCGGTGACTCCCACGGTGGTGACGGCTTGACGATACAACCGGTCGCCGCATCCGGCGAGGGGAACGGAACCGGGGGATTCAGGCTTACCGGCATCATGGAAGGCCCCGATGGGCGCGTGGCCATCATCAACGGTCAGCGAGCCTACGAGGGGCAAACTATCAACATCGCCAAGGTGGTGAAGATTGGATCCTGCCAGGTTCAGTTGGAAGTGGACGGCAAGGTGATTACCCTCGACATGAGCAAACCGGTTTCCCAGGATTCCCAGTCGCCTCGCCCCGACGAATCCACCCCCAACGCCTCCTCCGAGCAAACCACTCCATAGGCCGGAATACCGGAAACGGTAAGCGAAGTCGAACCGATTACCAATGAATCGCAGGGGCTGATCGGCGATCCACATTTACAGTGTGTCCAATTCCACCGTTATAATGATTGACGAAGGCCTGACTGCGTATTGCCTCCGGGTTTGGTTGCTATACGTGTGTATTCATCTGAAAGGATGTCGCCGCCATGTACAGAATCCTATTGGCCTTTCCGGTGTTGTTGGCCTTAACCATCTCGTCCTGCCGCAAGGAATCGCCCTCCGCGCCGGCGGCGCCGAGTCGGATCCGCGCGGCCGTCAGCATCCTTCCGCAGGCGTATTTCGTGAAACGAATCGCCGGGGCGGATGCCCACGTGGAGGTGCTCGTCGGTCCCGGCCAGGACCCGCACACCTTCGAACCGACGCCCCAGCAGATGGCCGCCCTGTCGGATGCGGCTGTGTATTTCCGCATCGCCATGCCGTTTGAACCGCCATTGCTCGCCAAACTCGCCTCGATCAATAAAAATCTCCGCGTCGTCGATACCACCGAGGGCATTACCCTGTTGCCGATGGCCGATGAAGACGCCGAGCACGACGGCCAGGCGGAACACGCCGATGGCTTGCTTGCCCACGATGAGCACGCCCACGGCGACAAGGACCCGCACATCTGGCTGGACCCCAAATTGGTCAAGATACAGGCCGAGACGATCTGCCGCGCCCTGGTGGAGATGGACCCAGCCGCAGGGGAAAAGTACCGCGCCAATCTCCGGGCCTTCCAAGACGATCTGGATCAACTCGACCAGCGCCTCTCCAAGGCGCTGGCGCCGCTGAAGGGCGGGGAGTTCTTCGTGTATCACCCGGCATTTGGGTATTTCGCCGCCGCCTATGGTCTGCGTCAAGTCGCCGTCGAGACCGGTGGCAAGGAGCCCGGCCCGCGCCAGGTCGCCGCGTTGCTCGACCGCGCACGCAGCCAGGGCGTCAAGGTCATCTTTGTCCAGCCGCAATTTTCGGACAAAACCGCCCGATCCATCGCCGAGCAGATCGGCGGGGCGGTGGTGGCCATGGACGATCTACCCGCCGATTACCTGGCAGGCATGGGCCGCATGGCCGAGCAAATCGAACAAGCCCTTGGCAAGTGAGTCCCGTGAGCCTATCCTACCGGTGGTCGGGCAAGGAAACGGGAGTATCGGATGCCCCAGCCGTACGCGATTGAACTCAACGATGTATGGTTTTCCTACGACGGACCGCCCGTCCTGGAGGACGTCAATCTCGGTATTCCCACGGGCGATTTCGCCTGCGTAGTGGGGCCAAACGGCGGGGGCAAGACCACGTTGTTGAAGCTCATGCTGGGCCTGCTTGCGCCACAACAGGGCAGCGTCCGCGTCCTGGGGGACAATCCCGAGTTGGTCCGACGGCGGGTTGGTTACGTCCCGCAACAATCGCAGTTTGATCCGAAGTTTCCTGTCAGCGCCATGGATGTGGCCCTGACCGGCAGGCTGGGACGGACCGGCCTGTTCGGCCCGTATCGCCGCCGCGACCGCCGCTGGGCCGAGCAGGCCCTGGAAGAAGTCGGCTGCATGGACCTGCGAAAGAGGGCCTTCCCATCGCTTTCCGGCGGGCAGCGGCAGCGAGTGCTCATCGCCCGCGCCCTGGCTGGCGAACCGGAACTCCTGCTGCTGGACGAGCCGACGGCCAACCTGGACATCAAGGTGGAAAGCGAGTTCCAGGACCTCCTTGCCGAGTTGAACAAGCGCCTGACGATCGTGCTCGTCTCGCATGACGTGGGCTTTGTCGCCCCGTTCGTCAAGACCGTCGTCTGCGTCCGCCACCGCGTCTCGGCGCATCCCACCTCGCAACTAACCGGTGAGTTGATCCGCGACCTTTACGGCCAGGATGTGCGGATGATACAGCACAGCCACGATTGCCTGGAGGCCCGCAAGTGATCGGCGAGTTCCTCCATGCCCTGTGGCGTTACCCCTTCCTCCAATATGCCGTGGCGACTGGCCTGCTGGCCTCCGTGGCCTGCGGGGTGGTCGGAAGCTACGTAGTCGTCCGGCGGATCACCTACGTCGCCGGCGGCATCTCCCACTGCGTACTGGGCGGGATGGGAGCGGCGATGTACCTCAACAAGGTCCACGGCTGGACCTGGCTGCATCCGCTGCACGGTGCGACGGTCGTCGCGCTGGCCGCGGCGCTGGCTATCGGCGTGGTCGGTCTGCGGTACAAGCAGCGGGAAGACACCGTCATCAGCGCCATCTGGGCGATCGGCATGGCCGCCGGCGTGCTGTTTATCGCCAAGACCCCCGGTTACGCCTCCGACCTGATGAGCTACCTGTTCGGCA
>PMBX01000013.1 GCA_003153915.1 Phycisphaerales bacterium | reverse complement strand
GTGATGGTCGAGGCGATGGCCGCCGGCGTGGCGGTGATCGCCACCAATTGCGGAGCGCCCCCTGAGATCATCGAACCGGGCGTCAGTGGCTTGCTGGTTGCCCCCAGGAACCCCGACTCGCTCGCAACGGCGATGATCGATCTACTCAAGGACGACCGCAAAAGACAGGCCATGGGACAAGCGGCTCGCCTCCGGGCGGCTACTTTTTTTGACATCCGACGGACCACCCGGGCCTTGGAACTGGCGTACCGGCGACTTGCGCACAGCAGCACCGCCTGGACCGGCCCGCATTGTGTACCCGATACCCAGGATTGCCGATGATAAAATGATAAGCGATTAGGAAAGGTCCGCGGACCAGGCGATAGAGATGATCCTGTCGATCGTAATCACGTTTTTCGGACTGGCAAGCATCATTGGGATACTCCGCCCTCGCCTTGGAGCGGTGTTGCTGTGGCTGTTCCCCTGGGTTTATCCCAACACCCTCCTTTACAACACGTTGCCCTTCAACATCCGATTCGACGACCTGTGGGTCATGTACATGTTTGTTGTCTGTTTCCTGCTCTATCGCCAGGGAACAGTCCTGGGAAAGGTTTTCTGGTTGTCCGTTTTCTGGTGGGTCGCGCTTTTCATAGGCAATCTCGTCGGGGTCATCATCACGGGCGGAGAAATCCTGATACCCATCTTCAAGAGCGCCACCAAGTCCATGTATGTGCCCTTCACAACGTATGTGCTCTCGTGCCTGGTAAACGACGAAAAGCAAACCGGTGACCACCTAAGAGGATTGTCGCTGGCCGGGGTGATCGCCGGCGTGCTGGGAATCGCGATGATCTATCTGCCCGGACCGCTAAGCGTGTTCCTCATTCCACAATACTGGCAGGGTTACAACGCCGAAGAAATGGTCGAATTCAGCGCGGAGCTGGTCCGAAGAACACAGGGCGCGGTGGGCACGATGACCCTGGCCACCATAACGATGTGCTTGTCCGTGGCAACCCTGATGATGGTGATCCACCAGATCGGGAGAAAGTTGCGGGTCTTTTTATCGATCATGTGCCTGCTACTTCTGGTCAGTCTGGCCTATACGAACACCCGAGGCGCTATCGCTGGATTCATCGCCGCCATGCTGTGGGGCATCATATTCACCAAGAAACGCGGAACCCTTATTTTGCTGGCTTTCCTTGGCGCTATCATGCTGGCTTGGCAGGGGGAAATAGTCCAACGAATCATGATCCGCATCACCGGCAGGCCGGGCGGACCAACGACCCCCATCTGGGAGGGCATGGAAACGCGGCTGAGGGTATGGAACACGTTCGTGGAACACTTCAACCCCGTTTATGTGATGTTCGGAATGGGGATGATCACCAGCCAGTATCTCACCAAGGCCACGGCCCACAATGCGTATATCGGAGCGTTCGTCTATGGTGGATTGCTGGGCGTGGTCTCGCTTGTGATCGTGATCGCCTACGCGATATCGCTGGCCAAAAGGCTCCGTGCCATCGGCGTGGATCCCTTCAGCCAGGCCCTCGCAGCCACGCTCACTGCAATGGTGGTCGCCATGATGGTCAACGGTATGGTCCTGGAGAATTTCCAGCAATACACTGGTATGCAGATATACTTTGCGATGATGCTGTTCGTGGAAAACCGCATCCGCCAGGTCCAGTCCGAGCAGGAGGCCTGGTTGGATACCTATGCGGAATCGGCCGAGCAACTCCAAGGCGCGGTTTGAGCGGTCCGCATCGATCAATTCCGGCGGCCGCGGCGCCGTAAACCACTCGATAAACGACGGATGGACAAGTGAAAGAATCAACCAAACCGTTCGACAAGACGTTGGGAGTGGTGCTGGAATCCCACGGCTGCCGCCATGAGGGCGCCATATACGTGAATTTTTCGCTAGGCCGGGTCATCGACCGCCTGGCGAGCCGGCACCATAAGCTGGTGCTGTCGCTACCGTTGTACGAGGGCGCGCCCGACCCGCACCTGGACTACCGCCTGCAATCGCCGAATATCGAGGTGGTTCCGCAACCCTTTTTCGTGCATTCCGTACAGGCTATCCGGCATGCGTTTGGCCTGGCCGTCGCCTACTGGCGCACCAGCAAGAAGTCTGATTGGATTCTCTTGCGAGGCATGTTCCCCTATGTGATGATCCTCTACGCCTCCATCGCTTTCTGGGGATGCCGCGTCTGCCACTGGATCGTGGGCGACCCGGTGGCCTGCCTGCGGGGCAACCGCCGGCGGAACCTGTTCATGGACGGGTTGTCCATCCTGTATGCCTGGCAGGACCGCCTCGTCAGCCGGTTGGGGCGCCGCGTGACGGGAGGCATATTCCTGTGCAACGGCGAGGACCTGACCCGTCTGTACTGGTCGCCTCGCACCCGAACGACGGTCTCCAGCACGATCACCGACGAGGAGTTTTTCGTTCGCCAGGATACCTGCGGGGGCGAGAAGATTCGGATTCTCTACATTGGTTTCGTCAGGCCGGAAAAGGGGCTGGAATACCTCATCCAGGCCGTCGCCAAGCTTCAATTGGACAAACCCTGGGAACTGCTCATCGTGGGGCGCATGAAGAATTACTACGATGACTATTGCCAACGGCTTGACCGTCTGATCGAGCATCTGGGGCTGACCGATCGAGTGCGGTGGATGGGCTACATGCCTTACGGTCCGGAAATGTTCGCCTGTTACCGCCAGGCCGATATGTTCGTCCTGCCCACGCTGTCGGAGGGAACGCCTCGGGTGCTGGTGGAGGCGCGGGCCAACAGCGTTCCTATCATCTCCACTGCCGTCGGTGGCATCCCAACCTCCGTCCGCAACGGCTACGACGGGCTGCTGGTTGCCCCCAAGGACGCCGACGCCCTCGCGCGAGCCATCGAAGGCATCGCCTCCGATGGTGAATTTCGCCGCAATCTCATTCGCAACGGGCTGGCCACCGCGCGGACCAGGACGGTGGATCGGTTTGTCGACACCGTGGAGGCCGTCCTGGAAGACCGCGGGTTGGTCTCGGAGTACCTGCCTCGCCGCTCGAGCCGCTTGACGGCGGATGTTCCTCGCCTCCAACCGGCCATGGTATCCGCCCAGGCTCCCGCCGCGCCGCCGCCCGTGGCCAAGCCGCGGCCCCGCCTTGGCCCATGGCCCACGGTCTCCGTCGTAGCGCCGATGTATAACGAAGCCGCACACATCCGGCGGTTCGCCGATTGCATGTTGGCGCAGGATTATCCCCAGGACAAACTCGAAATCCTCTTAGTCGACGGCGGCAGCGGAGACGGAACGCAACAGATCGCCGAGCAGGTCGCCCGCGACCATCCGCAATTCCGCCTGCTGCACAACCCGGACCGCTTCCTGCCCCAGGGCGAGAACCTGGGAATCCGCAGCGCCCGGGGCGAGTACATCGCGCGGGTGGACCTCCACGTTGGCTACGGACCGGACTACATACGCTCCTGCATCGAGGGCTTGCAAGACAACGACGCCTGGTGCGTCGGCGGGGTAATCAACACCCAGCCGGGCGCCGGGACGTATGCGGCGGGGACCATCGCCATCGTCCAGTCGCATCCCTTTGGGGTGGGCAACTCCTACGACCGCATCAGCACCAAGGCCCGCGTGGTGGACACCGTGGCCTTTCCCACGCTAAAGCGCGAGGTATTCGCCAAGGTGGGGCTATACAACGAACTGCTGCCCCGCCACGAAGACACCGACCTTTACAGCCGCATCCGCCAGGCCGGCGGCAAGCTGATGGTCCTGCCTTCCATCCGCACGACGTACTACTCCCGTCCGACCCTGCGAGGTCTGTTGAAACAGGCCTGGCAGAACGGCTACGAGACGGCGTTGGCCTGGCTGGTCAATTCCGACTGCGCCAGCGCGAGGCACTGGATTCCCGGACTGTTTGTCGTCTCCCTGATCCTGCTGGGGATCGGGGCGTTCTTCCAGCCCATGGCCGGACTGCTGCTGGGCATCGAGGCGGGGGCCTACCTGCTGGCGGACATCATCTCGGCTGTCCACGTCGGGCTGACCCGCGGCTGGCGCTATGCTCCCTCCGCGGCTGGGGTGTTTATCCTGCACCACCTGGCCTACGGACTGGCAACGATCGCAGGAACCGTGGAACTGGTCCGCGCGTACGACAGAGTAACCCAATACCGCCTGCCGACGCTGGGCGGCGAGGCGGCTTCGATCGCCGTGGCGGTACCACAGGCTCTCCCCGCCGAAGCGCCCGCATACTCGCGCCCCGCCTATAAGAAGGCCTACGAGCCTTGGTCGACGATCTTCATCACCGATCCCCTGGCCATCCCCCTGACTCCCCTGATGGCCCGATGGAAGATCCATCCCAATCTCATCACATTCCTCTCGCTGGTTGCCGGATTAGCCAATGGACGATTCTTCGCCGAAGGCATGTGGGTCTGGGGCGTGATACTTTTTGAATTATCGCACCTCATGGACTGCCTGGATGGAAAGGTCGCCCGCTTGCGGGGAATGAGTTCCGATTTCGGCATGAAGCTGGACCTGCTGGCCGATTGGATGCGCAAGCCCTCGGCGTTCCTGGGCATTGCGATTTACTTCCAATCGCGGGGACAGGAACTGTTTGTGGTCCTCACGGCCGTGTCGCTGGTGATCCACGTGGCTTTCCATTACATCTACGACGGCCTGGGCATCTCCAATTATGACCTGGAATTCCCCCACCTGACCCGCTCGGTACTGCGCCGCTACGTCCCGCGGCTGTTGAACCTGTACAACTGGTTTGACGAGCAGTTTTTCGAGTTCGTGGCCTTCCCGCTGATCGCCGCCGCCGTCGGGCTGCCCAATGGGGCGGTGTGGTTCCTTTACGGGATGGCCTTCTGCACGGGCATCGCCCTTGTTAAGATGTGCGTCTCGTTGTACCACAAGCGGACAGGCCGTTACGCCCTGATCTACCAGAACTGGGCGGAAACCAAGGGCAACCTGGACCAGACCCCGCCGGCCTGACCGGCGGCTGGGAGGTTGATCCCCGCCGCGGCCAACCACGAAGGGCATTCATGCACGGCATAAAGGAAGCAGTCGTCCTGGGATCGGGCAACTGGGGATGCGTCCTGGCGGAGTTGCTCGCCAGGAACGTCCCGGTGCGCCTCTGGGCGATGAACGACGCCCTGCGAGATCAACTCAAGGCTGCCTGGAAGAAGCGGACCGCGCTTACGGACAACGGCGGCCAGCCGTTGGCCATCGAGACGAAGTTCGCCGGCCCGTTCGACCAGGATAACACGCTGCTGGTGGTCGCCGTGCCCAGTTCCGCCGTGCGCGGCGTGGCGATGGAAATAGGGAAGGTCTGTGGCCGTCCCCTGATCCTGTGCGTCAGCAAGGGCTTTGACGCCGAGGAATTTTGCACGCCCAGCGAGTTGATCCGCAAGGAACTGCCCCGTGCATCGGTGGTGAGCCTGACAGGCCCAACCATCGCCAATGAAGTGGCGCGTGGCCTTCCCACCGTGGGCGTGCTGTCCAGCGACGACCTGGCCAGCCTGGCTGCCGTCAAGGCGGCGCTGCGGAACGACATTATCCGCTTCGCCACCGGCCGCAACCCCTCCCATCACGAGTTGTGCGCGGCGATGAAGGGCATCATCGCAATCGGCGTGGGCATGGCCGAGGGGCTGGACATGGGCATCAACTGCCAGGCGGTGATAATGACCGAGGGCATCGCCGAGATGGCGCACGTGGCGTCATTCTTTGACATCCCGCGCGAGGTGGTCTACGGGCTTTCGGGAGTCGGCGACGTTCTGACCACCTGCATCAGCCCCGACAGCCGCAACCGCCGCCTTGGCGTGCTGCTGGGCAAGGGCTGCAAACTCGACGAGGCCCTCGCCGAGGTGCAAATGACCGTCGAAGGCGTGGCCATGTCCAAAACCATCGAGACGCTCTGGGCGCTGGACGTGTCCATCCCGCTGATCAACTTCATCAACTCCGCCATATTCGGCCGCGTCGCCGACCTGCGAACGGGCTTCACCTCGCTGCTGATGCGGAATATCATAGAGGGATGAACGCCATCATACTCGCCGCCGGCGCGGGCAAACGCCTGGCTGGATCGGGCTGGTCCAAGCCCAAGTGCCTTCTGCCGATGGGGTCCGTCACCCTGCTGGACAATATCCTCCTGTCGCTGGCAGAAGCCGGCCTGACCCGCGCTACGATCGTGGTGGGCTACCGCCAGGACCTCCTCCGCGCGGCAGCCGAGCGGGCCGGCCTGGACCTGCAATTCGTCGTCAACGACGACTACGCGGACACCAACACCATCTATTCGCTTCACCTGGCGCGCGAGGCGATGGGCGAGGACTTCCTCTACTTCAACGCCGACGTGCTGTTCGACCGCCGCATCGTCACACGCCTGCTGGCGACACAAGGAAGCGCCCTGGCGATCCAGACCGGCCGATGCGCCCAGGAAGAAGTCAAGGTCATCGCCGATGGCGACGGACGCATCCGGCGGATAGGAAAGGACCTGGACCCCGCCCTTTGCCTGGGCGAGTTCATCGGGGTGGGCAAGTTCTGCCTGCCGTTAATGGCGGACTTTCAGGAAGCCCTCCGCTACTACAACGACCAAGCCGGCCAGCGCAAGCTGTTCTTCGAGGCCGCGGTGGATCGCATCTGCGACGGACACCGAATCGCCGCGGTGGACATCGCCCCCTATCCGGCAATCGAAATCGACACGCCCGAAGACCTGGCCCGTGCGCAAGAGCTGGCCAGGACACTGGGACTGTAACCCGGATGGACAACGGATGGGCCGGCGGGACTTTATCGCGCCGGCTTGCAAAGGAACACTTAGATGTCGAATGCGGCTCGGATTGCCCCCGCCCCGATCTATGAAGACCCGGAGTATAATTCCGCCCGCGACGCCTGCCTCGTTTATAACCGCCAGGAGCGATGCTGGTGGATCGTCTACCCCGCGGCGCGGGTGGGCACGGATGAACCGGGCTTTTCCTTCACCCACGGTAATGACATCCGCGCGGCCTCCACGCCGGACCGCGGGCTGACCTGGCGATATCGCGGCCCGTTGTGGGGCATCCCCTTCGAGCGCGGGCGAAACACGTACTGGGCACCCGACATCATCTGGCACGAGGGCCTGTATCACGCCTACATCGCCTACGTCCGCGGCGTTCATGCGGACTTCTCAGGCCAGCGCCACATCATCCACTACACCAGCGGCAACCTGAGGGACTGGAGCCTGGAGTCGATCCTGGAGCTTTCCTCCGACCGTTGCCTGGACGGCTGCATCCATCCGTTACCGGACGGCCGATGGCGACTTTGGTATAAGGACGAACGCAAGAAAGGCCAGACCTGGGCCGCCGACAGCCGGGACCTTTACCGCTTCGAGGTCGCCGGGGCGGTGATGGAGACCAACAGCGAGGGCGTGGATATTTTCTTCTGGAAGGGTTTCTACTGGATGCTGTTCGATCCGGTCGGCCCCTACGACGGGCTGGGACTATGCCGGTCGGACGACGGATTGGCCTGGCAGCGCCAGGAGAACATCCTCCACAAACCCGGGACTCGCAAGGACGATGACTGCCCCGCCCACCACGGTGAGGTGATCGTCGATGGAGACAACGCCTACATTTTCTATTTCACCCTGCCAGACATTGGCAAGGTGGCTGCACAAAACCGTCCATGGACATCGGCGGATTGGCGGGCGGTCATGCAGGTGGCGCGGTTGGAATTTTCCGACGGCAAGGTGATTTGTGACCGCGACAAGCCTTTCGATCTTCTGCTGGCGGACCCTTGATGTCGTCAAGGCCGGTCCAGTTGCCCCAGCAGCTCGGAAAGCATGTCCTGGAGCGGTCCCAGCCGGAAGTCTCGCATCAGCCGGTCGATCTTTCCGGCGAAGCCCTTGCGCCCCAGGCCCTGGTGAAGGCGGATCAACGGGGACACCCGCCCCTTGAAACTGCCCATCTCGGCCCCGTCGTACTCGTAGGGATGGAAGTAGATCACCCCCGGCCTGGCGATACGGTCCAGTTGGCCGAAGGCCCGGCGGATGATCGGGTATGGCAGCAGGCGGAAGTATCCCCCGCCGCCGACCGGCAGGCGTTTTCCCAGCCAATGGAAGCAGGCTATCGGCGCTTCAATAATCCGCCTGCCCCGCTCGGTCGTCACGATCCGCGGTTGGGGCGGATAACCGTCCACGCCGTAGCGCGACATCTTGATGGGAAATATGGACGAGTCGTACCGATGGCCGGTCTCGGCCAAGGTCTCCAGCGCCCATGGGGTGCGAAGGTCAACGGAAAACGATGGCGCCCGATAGCCGAAGATCGCCCGGCCCGTCAGGTCCTCCAGCAGCCCCTTGGCCCGCAGAAGGTCCTGGCGAAACTCCTCGGCGGACAGCTTGAAGACCTCGACATGGCCGTAGCCGTGGCTTTGTACTTCATGTCCGGCTGCGACGATCTGCCGGACCGCGTCGCCGTCCTTCTCGGCTGCCAGGCCCAGAACGAAAAACGTCGCCCTGGTCCCACCGGCATCCAGCGCCTCCAGCACCTTTCGCGTCGAGGACCGGAAGCGGTCGGACAGCGGGGCGGATGCGTCGATTGTGGACTGATACCAATCCTCGACGTCTACCGATATTCCATGAAGGACCCGACTCACGGATTCGCCTTATTCGTGCCGCGCCCGCCATGCTACCGGGACGGCGGGCGGGACGTCAACCGCGCAAGGCCCGAGACGGAACTGGCGTCAGTGGACATCGTAGATTAAGTAGAGGCACATGAGTCAAATCGGGATTTTGCTGGAACTGCTTTGTCGCCCCGGCTTGGCCGGTGGGACCGATCTGGTCGGCCGATATGAGCAGGCCTTCGCCCGGACCGTCCTGGGCGATGCGTCGCGGCCTTGCCTGGCGTTCGGCAAGGGCCGTGTCGCGTTGTGGACCGTCCTGCGCGCTCTGGCGAGCCAATCCGGCGGCGAGGTGGCCGTCCCCGCCTTCACCTGCGAGATGGTTCCGGCGGCAGTTAAATTCGCCGGCCTGCGATGCGTCTACGCGGATGTCGCCGCGGGCGGGTTCAACGCGGGGGCAGCCGAATTGGCGGGAGCCATTGGCCCGGCGACCCAGGCGGTCGTCTGCCAGCACACCTACGGAATCGGCCCGGACCCCGCCGCCATGCGACGCCTCTCTACCGGCGGATCAGCCGTGCTGATCGAAGACTGCTGCCAGTTGGCCGACCTGCCCGCCGGACCGGATGGCCCCACTCGCTTGGGCGCCGTGGCGTTCTTCAGCACGCAGTGGAACAAGCCCTTCTCCACGGGGCTTGGGGGCATGGCGGCCTTCAACGACTCCAGCCTTTACTCTGCCGTCGGCGACATGCGGTCGGCCTTTGGCCGCGCCGGCGACCGCGCCCGCTCCAGATCGCTGGCCATCCAGGCTCTTGCCTATGAACTTACCGTCCGGCCCGCCACACAGGCTGCCGTGGCGAAAATGTACCGGTTCGCCCAGCGCCGCGGCTGGGTGCGCGGAACCAATACTGCCGGCGATTATGACCAGACCATGCCCGATGACTACCCCTGCGGCGCGACCAACCTCCAGGCCATCCTGGGCCTCCGCCAACTACGGCGGTGGGACAGCAACGTCGCGCATCGGCGGATGCTGACCGGTTTTTACCTTCAACGGCTGGCGGAGTTCGGTATCGACACGATGCCCCTGGGAGCAACATGCGGACAGGCCCTCTGGGCCGTCCCTCTGCTGGTGGACAACAAGGCCGAATTGCTCGCCCGCGCCGAGCGGGACGCCCTGGCGGTCGCCACCTGGTTCGATGTCCCGCCGGTCCACCTGGCCGAGGCGACGGCGGGGCGGTACGACTACCGGCCCGGCTCATGCCCGGCAAGCGAGTGGATGGTTCCGCGCGAAATCCACCTGCCGACTAGTCCGGCTGTCTCGCTGGATCGCGCCCAGGCCACCTGGAAGTTCCTGCAAAGGCACGCGCGCTTCACATCGCCGCGGTGATGGACGATACTAAAGGCATGAACATCGAGAGCCTCTCTACCCACGATGCAGCCTGCGACGCCTTCGTCGCCCGACGAGCCGATGGAAAGATCTGCCACCTGCCCGCCTGGAGCTTCATGGTCCAGCGGGTTTTCTCGCATCAGTCACACTATCTGGTCGCACGCGGAGACGCCGCCCTCCTGGGCGTGCTACCCCTGATCCACGTTAAAAGCCGGCTGTTCGGGAACCGGATGATCTCGCAGGCCTTCGCCAACTACGGCGGGATACTCACCGACGACGAGGGCGTCCGCCGAGCGCTATTCGACCGGGCGGTGGAACTGGCCACTCAGTTGCGTTGCGAGTCGATCGAGCTGCGTAACATCGACCCGCTGCCCTACGGCCTCCAGCTCCGCGAAGGCAAGGCCGTCATGCACCTGCCCCTGGGCGATCCGGAGGCCCTCTGGAAGGGGTTCGACCCCAAGGTCCGCAACCAGGTTCGCAAGGCCGAGAAATCCGGCATAGTCGCCTGCGACGGCGGGGCGGAACTGTTGGATGACTTCTACGGCGTCTATACGACCCGCATGAGACAGCTCGGAACGCCCTGCTACTCCCGCAAGCTTATGGAAGGCATGTTGGAAACTTTTCCAGATCACTGCCGCATCTTCGTGGTGCGCCTGGAAAACAAGGCCGTCGGGGCGGGGATCACCACCTGTTTCAACGGCCTGGCGGAGATTCCATTGGCCGCGACGCTGACGGAGTACAACTCTCTGTGTCCCAACAACCTCCTGTACTGGTCGGTGATAAAGCATTATGCGACGGCGGGGGCGGGGGTGTTCGACTTCGGCAGAAGCACCGTGGGAGCGGGGACGTACCACTTCAAGAAACAATGGGAACCACGTCAGGTGGACACGCACTATCAATACTGGCTCGCCCCCGGAAGCGAGTTGTCCATCTCCAGCCCCGACAATCCCAGGTATCGCCGAAAAGTAGAGGCATGGAAGCGCCTGCCGCTTTGGCTGACCCGCCTGCTTGGACCGCCCATCAGCCGCGGCCTGCCGTAACCATCAGCCGCCGCCGCGGGCCTCGATAAGGTCCACGTACTGGGCGTAGAGCTTGCGGCGGTCGTAGATATCTTCTGCCAGCTTGCGGGCCGAGCGGCGCATCGCCTTCAATTTGCCATCGTCCTCTATGAGTTCCATGATCGCCGCGGCGCAGCTTGCCGCTTCCCCCGGACGGTAGTCCTGCCCGCAACACGCCTGGTTGACAATCCGGCTACATTGGCCGGGGATGGCGTTTAGCACCGCCAGGCCGGCGGCAAGGTAGGCAAAAAGCTTGTTGGGCAGCAGGATCATCGCCTCCGCAAGGCATGAGTTGACGCCTATATCGCACTGTCTCATCAGGCCAAAACAGGCCTGCTGGTCCAGAAAACCCGTCAAGGTGACGTTGGGCAGGCGTTGCTCGGTGATGAATCGCCGGATCGGTTCCTCCAATTCCCCCCGCCCGGCTAGGAAGAATCGCAGGTCCTTGCGGTCCCGCAGCATGGCGGCGGCGCGGAGGACCGTCAGGCAATCGTAGCTGCGGGTGAGGCTGCCGGCGTAGACCAGCCAGGTCTGGCCGGGCGGTTTGAGGAATCCGCCCCCGCCCGTCTCGGCAGCGGAGTCGAAGGTGGCAAGATCGACGCCCAGCGGAATAGTTCGCGTCACCGTCTTGGCCCCGCCCAGCCTGACGGCGTGCTCGACGTATCCATCGGCCACCCCGACGATGGCGGTGGCCAAGCGGCAGGCCCGCCTGGCGGATCGCCGCATCGGCAGGGCGGCTAGGTCGAAAACCGGCTTCAACCACGTGGGTGATAAACGGGCAAATGTCTCGGGCCAGAGGTCCTGAACATCCAGGACCAGCGGTACGCCGTATTGCCCGGCAAGGTCCGCTGCCGCGGCAGCCAGCCCCGGCGGAGGGGTGCTGGCGACGATTACGTCGGGCCGCTGCGGTTGGGCGGATGCCTGGCGGGCAAATCTCTTGTTCAACAGGTAGTGATTCCAAAGCCTGCCCAGCGAAACATTCCGCCGATAAGCCGGGACGCTCAGGAAGCGCGCCTCTATACCTGCCCGGCGGCAGGCTTCCGCCGCGGCAGGCTGATCCAGGAATCTATGAAACCGATGGCTGAAGGCGCTGGTCCACCACAGCACCTCATTGCCGCGTTCCGCCAGCATCGCCGCCAGCGTGGCGTAGCGGCCGGGCGGTTCCGGTCCACCAGGCAGCGGGTCAAACGGGTTGACAAGCCAGACGCGCAAGATCATCTCCGTTGGGCATCAACCAATTGGCGGATCTTCTGGGCGATTCTTCCGGCGTAGGCGTCCACGCCGTGCGAGCGGGCGAATTCATATCCGTCGTGGATACATATCCGGCGGAACGGAGCATCGTCGCTGATACGGGCGATTCCATCGGCGACGGCGGATGGGGCGTCCACCGGGACGATCACGCCGCGCCGCCCGCCGTCCAGCAATTCCGGGATATTGCCCACCGGGGTGGCCACCACCGGCAGGCTGTGGGCCATTGCCTCCAGTACGACCCGTGGCGAGCCTTCGCTGACCGACGGCAGCAGGAAGATGTCGGCGGCTTTATAACACTCATTCAACGCCGGCCCCATGACCATGAAGCCGCGGAAAAACACCCAGGGCGAGATGCCCAGCGCCTCGGCCTGGTCATGGAGGCTTTGTCGCAACGGGCCGTCGCCCACCAGGTCCAGCGTCACGTCCCGGCCTTGCTGGCGAAGCCGCCGGAGGGCCTCCAGCATCACCTCCAGGCCTTTTCCAGGCCGCAACCCCCCCACGTAGAGCAGGCGGACGGGGTTGACCAGGCAGCAGTCCTCCCGCAGCCAATAATCATCCGCCGCCAACGCCGAGCAGAAGACCGGCTCGACATCCGGGGTATACCGTTGCAGGCGTTTGGCCAGCGCAGCTCCGGTGGCGAAGGAGTAGTTCCTTCGCATGATGTGTTTTTGGATCTGGAATTCCACCCAGTAGGCCGCGCGGGCGAAAAACCTGTGCAGTCCCCGGTACTTGGAGCTGTGGGCCAGCACCTCGAACGGGTCGGAGGCGAATAGATACACGAAGGGCACGCCGCGCTTGCGGGTGAACCACCACAACAGGTGCGCCAGCGGCGCGGTGGCAAAGCAATTTACCGCGTCCAATCCATCGCAGTTCTGGCGGAATATCCTGGCGATGCGCCAGGCGTGTCGCATCGCGCCGATGTGGGTCATGAAGAACGGCAGCGCCACCACGCGGACATTCGGTTGGTCCAGCGGGCAGCCGCTGAAGTAGGTGGGCTGGCCGGTGACGGGGGCAAAGACCACCACTTCCTCGAAGTGCCTGGCCATCTCCCCTACGTAGCGGGCGAAAGGCCCGTACGTGTCAAAACCCTCACCGTCTGTGTGCACCGGCTCCTGGTAGACGCCTATCCGCATGGGTGGCTCCCGTCGCAACCGTCAACGCCTGGCGATGGCCCCGCCGAGTTCCCGCCTGACCCGCCCAACGTCCCGCTCGGTGAGATTGGCGAAGAAGGGCAGCGCGATGGTCCGCTCGGCGACCTGCTCGGTGACGGGGAAGTCCCCCTGGCGGGTCCCCAGGAGTTCCATCACGTATGGCTGGAGGTGAATCGGGACAAAGTAGGGATTGCAGCCGATGCCCGCCTTGCGGAGGCGTTCCATCACCGCGTCGCGGTCGGACCGGCTGAACCGGTCTGCCAGTCGGATGACGTAGACAAACCAACTGGCCTGTTTGGGTTCGCTCATCGGAGGCCGATGAACTTCCTCCAGGTCCGCCAGGGCCTGGTGGTACATCTCCGCCACGTTGCGTCGCTTGGCGAGAATCTCGTCCAGCCGCCGCATCTGGGCCTCGCCCAGGGCGGCGTTGATCTCGCTTAGACGATAGTTGTAGCCCAACCGGGCGTGGCTGAGCCAGGCGGTGGTATCGCGCCCCTGGTTGCGCATGGAGCGGCAGAGGTCGGCCAGGCGGTCGTCGTCGGTGACGATCANNATCTGCTTGTTGGGATAGAAGGCGAATACTCCGCAGCCGCCGAAGCTTCCCGCCGGGCGGTCGCCCAGGAAACCGCCCAGGGCCTCGCAGCAGTCCTCGATCATCGCTATTTTGCAACGGGCGGCGATGCGTTCGTAGAGGTCGAAATGCGCCGTGTTTCCAAAGACTTCCACCGGCAGAATCGCCTTGGTCCGGGGTGTGATCGCCGCTTCCAGGGCGGCGGGGTCGATGTTGTAGGTTTCCGCCTCGATGTCCACAAAGACAGGCTTGGCGCGCTCGAACAGCAGGCAGTTGGTGGTGGCGATGAAGGAAAACGGCGTGGTGACGACCTCGTCGGCCTCGCCGATGCCCAGCGCTCGGACACACAGGTGCAGCCCGCTGGTGCCGCTGTTGACGCCGATACCGTGCTTTCTGCCGGCGCGTCTGGCCACGGCGGCCTCGAAAGACTCGATATGCGGACCGATGCTCAACCGGCCGCCGCGCAGCACGGGCAGGACCGCCTGGACATCCGCCTCGGTGATATCGGGACTGGACAACGGTATCGGCTGCTCGTTCATGAAGCGACCACCTCGAAGGGTCTCCGGCCCGCCACGGGGCACGTTGGCAAAAAAGGATACACCCCCCGAAACTCGCGGGCAAACGACAAAGTTCCCGCCCCGGCCATTGCCCGGATATTTACTGACCCGCCGGCGGCTATACGGACGGCGCTACCGCGGCCGAAGCCGCTCCGGCGGACTGCCCGCCACCTTGGGGATCTGCCTTGCTTGGGGCATTACGAGGCTCGTATTCCGGGACGAGCTTGCGAAGGGCCTCGACGATCTTGCCCCGATCTGAGCAGTTGTGAAGTTCTTCCAAGTCTTCGATCGCCGAGTGGACCTTTTCCCAGTCGGTGGGCCTGGATTTCCAGACCAGGACCTTGGGATGGACGGTCGGTTCGATGTCCTCGCCCTCGGTCCTGAGTTCCTCGAAGAGCTTCTCGCCAGGCCGTACGCCCGTGAACACGATGTCGATGTCTTCCCCGGGTCGGAAACCGCTGAGGGTAATCATCTGGCGGGCCAGATCGACGATCTTGACCGCTTCGCCCATGTCCAGCAGGAAGATCTGCCCGCCGGCGCCGGTGGCTGCCGCTTGAAGGACCAGTTGCGCGGCCTCGGGGATAGTCATGAAATATCGCTTCATCTCAGGATGGGTCACGCGGACAGGCCCGCCATCGGCGATCTGCCTGCGGAAGGTGGGCACGACCGAACCTGCCGATCCTAGCACGTTTCCGAAGCGCACGGCTTTGAACTGCGTGCGGCAACCGCTTCTGCCGTTGAGCGCCTGGGTATAAATCTCGGCGACGCGCTTGGAAGCGCCCATCACGGAGGATGGGTTGACGGCCTTGTCGGTGGAGATGGTCACGAATTCCGCCGCGCCGAATTGGCAGGAGGCGTCGGCGACGTTGCGGGTGCCCAGAATGTTGTTCTTGACCGCCTCGGTGGGGTTATGCTCCATCAAGGGCACGTGCTTGTGTGCCGCGGCGTGGATGACCACTTCCGGTAGATGCGTTCCCCAGACCGCCCAGACGCGCTGGCGGTCGTAGATGTCGCAGATGCAGGAGGAAATGGGGATGTCCTTGTGGGCGGCCATCAGCTCGTTTTCGATCTCGAAGAGGGCGTTTTCGGCCTGTTCGACGAGGATGAGCCTGGCGGGCTGGTAGTTGCAGACCTGCCGGCACATCTCCGAACCGATGCTTCCGCCCGCTCCGGTTATCAGGACACGCCGGCCTCGAATGAACCTCGCGACCGCCTCGGCGTCCAGTGCGACGGCCTGGCGGCCCAGCAGGTCGTTGATGTCCACCGGGCGAATCTGCGAGACTGTCACCCTGCCGTCGATCAGGTCGCCGACGCCCGGAAGCGATTGAAACTTCAGCTTCGTTCCGCTGCACAGTTCGATCACGCGCCGAAGCTGCTTTTGGGTGGCCGAGGGCATCGCGATGATGATCTCCTCGACTTCTTCCTCCTGGCAGACGTTGCGTATATCGTCGGTAGTGCCCAGGACGGGCAGGCCGTGGATAATCATGTTTCTTTTGCCCGGATCGTCGTCGACGAAACCGATCACGCGGAACCGTTCCACGGGCATGCGCTGGATTTCACGGAGGATGCTTTCGGCGGCGTTGCCAGCCCCGACCATCAGCACGCGGCGGACGCCTTCGGCGGAGACCGGCCGAAGCTCCTCGCGGTAAATGCGAAAGCCCAGCCGGGCCGTGCAGACCAGGAACACGCTGGCCAGGAAATCCAGGACCAGTACCCCGGTGGGGTATTTCGTTAGATAGTCTCCGATGTAGGTCAGCTTGATCCCGCGGGTTTCCTCCAAGTAGCGGGGGGGCATGATGATCAAGAACATCACCAGCAGGAACAGCCAGGAGGCAAACAGGATGTTCACCACGTCGCGAATGCTGGCGTAGTGCCACCCCCCGCGAAACAGCTTCAACCTGCCGAAGATAATCAGCTTTACCAGGACGAAGAACGGCAGCCAGGGCAGGAACGAATCGAAGAACCAGCCCTCCCCGATGCGGACGCCCAGAATCTCGAACCGCACCAGATATGCCAGCATCAGCGCCAGGGCGAACAGCAGCGTGTGAACCACGAGGTTGAACGTCAGGCGATATCGCAGCAACAGGGATTCCACCCAGGCGAACCGCCCGGAATCCTGCTGCGATGATTCGTTGGGTATCGTCTCGTCCATTTTCTACGATCGAAGGGGGCCGGAAACGCAGCGACACTGAATTTGCATCGACAGGGTTCCGCAACGGCTTTAAGTATAGCGGCCACCTCTCGATGTCACAATGTCTTAGAGTCCGGGGATAAAGAACCTGCCACGGGACCGTCGGGGGGTCTGAGGAAAACTTATCGTGATTCCGCCACGCCCTTGGGTGCATCCGAAGACGCATGGGCAGCGGGCTGGGTGGTTGCGCTCCCGGTGGCCGGCTGGGTCGTTGCGCCCAGTTGGCCGGAGACTTTCCCGCTGGCCACCATCCCGTCCCAGAAGGTCTTGGCGGCTTCGGCCACCTCCGAAGACTTGCCGTACTTGTGGGCTTCCTCGATGGCTTGGCGCGCCGCGGCGACATCCTGGTCAAACCAGCGGAAGTAGGCCAATACAAGATAACTGTCCGCGTCGCGGGGGAATCGCTTGACGCGGTCTTCCAAACGGGCCAGGCAAGAGGCGTATTGCGCCTCGCTGGCGAAGAAGGACTTGGGCGCCAGCGGCGCCAGGGGAAGTTCCGGCAGGTATTTCATGGCCTTGCGCAGGTAGAAGGATGTTCGATAGTAGGAACTGCCCGGGATCGCGAAATACACATGGGCCAGACTTAGCAGGACTTCGGGTTTTTTTCCGTCGATGTCATTGGCCTTCTGAAAATCCCGCAATGCCGTCTCGTAGTCGCCTTCCCGGAAGGCCTTCTCGCCCTTGGCCAAGTAATCGCCCACCGGTCCGCCTTCGCCTCCGGACATGGAGGTTATCGGCGTGGGGGCGCCCTGCGTTGGCGCGGTCTTGGCGAGGGTGGCAAGGTAGTCCTGGGCGGCATTCATCGCGGAAGGAACCCGCGTACCGTATGTCCGTCCCTGTAGGGCGCTTCCCTCCCCGAAGGTCAAGGGCTTGAACGCCGACTGGTAGGCCGAAGGCCCCGCCTTTGGCAAATCGGGCAGGATCGGACCCGTTGGGGAAGGCAGGCCGCCGGAGAAGGACCGCATCGTCCAGTTCGCGGGCGACTCGATCGAACTGCGAAGAACGTTGGAAGAAGGCCCAAGGCCCGGGGCTTGCAGGGAGCCTAGCCCATAGGAATACGAGCGAAACATGCCCGTGGCATTGTTGGTGCTGTTCTGGAACTGTCCGGGGCTTCTAATGGACACCCCCAGGCGAGAATCGGCGCCGACGGCCCCTGCCGCCAAAACTGCCCAGGCGGCCAGGCCCGTCAACCAGAACTTGACATGCCCGCTACCGATCATTGTCGCACCACCATGTCGTCACAAGCCCACCACCAATATTGTAACAACCTTGCGACGCAAATTCACGGTTTGGGGCGCCCCTCCGCCGGCCCGATCCATTGCGCGCGGTACAACACGGCCTGGCCGGGCCGCTCGAAGCGGGCGGTATCCAGCAAGGCCGCGGGTATGTACCCTGGCGCGGTAGTCACCGCATAGACCGGCCTATCGCCCGCGGCGGCGCGGAATGCCCGTCCGTCGCCCGTCACCTCCGGCAACGGCCCGGTATCGTCCTGGACGGTCACACCGGGGCTCAAACCTTCCAGCTTCTGAAGCACTTGTATGGGGTTGGCCGATGTCCCGTCGGCCACGATGATGCCGCGTGGCTCGGCCTCCACCAAGGCCGCGCGTACAAACATGTCCGCCGACTTCTCGTTGTGCTTCCAGGGAACCAGCCAGTAGCGCGCTTCGTCGCGGAAAGGCAGTTCCCGCTGCCGGTGTACCGCTCCATAATATCGCCTGACCATGACCGCTGAGACGGCATAGAAGGCCGGAGGCGACAGAATCGAGACCACGCAGGCCACGACGGCCGCCCAGCGCATGCGGGGAGACTTTTCCGCCAACACGGCGACTCCCACCGCCGCCGCCAGGGCGCACATCGTCAGGCTCGGCAGCAGGAAAGTGAACTGGTCGGGCACCGGGTAGCGGGCGACGAAGACCACCTCCACCAGCGTGACAGCGCCTATCGCCCCAGCCAGTCCGCCCCCCAGGCGCCTGCGGAGGTTCAGCCAACCAACGATCGCCAGCGGCAGCAGCAGCGAGACGAAGTTCAATGACGCCAGCACGCCGTTGACCAACATGTTCTGCCAGGTCAGGTGGGTGTTAAGCACCTCGGAGGCGTAATTTCCCACCAGGGCGGAGCGGATCGCGCCAGGCACGTCACCGCGGGCGGCTGCCTGCTGGATAATCATGGCAAGGTAAGGCGCCGCTCCGGCCAGATACGCCCCGGCCGCGGCTGCAAGGGACCAGCCCGGCAGGCGGCGGCGGATCACCATGGCGACCGCCACGACTATGTAGACGGGCAGCGGCAGCAACGCGAAATTATGAATGTCCAGGCCCAGCCCACTGACCAGGGCCAAACCCACCAGCCAGCGTGTGGACGGGCGGCGGAACAGCAGCGCCAACAGCCACAACTCCCCCGTCAGGCCGGCGACGGACCACGTATAGACTTCCGCAACCGTCGAAAGCCACCAGACGGCGTGACAAACCGCCAACATCGCCGCGCCGGCCAGGCCGATCCATCCTTTCCGTGTCAGGAGTGTCACCAGGACGGTGAAGTTCGCCAGCGCCACGGCCATGCCAAGCCCGCTGAAGAAGTTTAGCCTGGCGGGGAAACTCCCCCATGGCAGGTTCGTAAACGCCCACCCTGCCGCGATGTAGAGTGGGTGGGATAGCGCCAGGCCCAGGTCGTCGTGGTACTGCCCAGTCAGGACGCGCCACTGGAATCTGCCGCTGTCCTGCCAACTCACGCCGCGCTGACACGTAAGAAGATATAGCAGGCCAAAGGCGACAAACGATATCGCCCACAACCGGCCAAGGCGCAACCGGCCGGTCGAGGATTCCTGGGATGATGGCAAGGGCGTCTGACTCATTGTGTCTAATGTTATCGGCGTTCCATGCCGTGGTCAAAAGACCAAAGCGTGGGCGCGAACAGACCGCGCCCCGCCACGGTGCATTGAGGGGAACATTGCGGTTTGGGCTTAACCCCTCCCGGATGGGTGTCCGATGTATGACCTGTCCGGTGTCGTCAGGCGCGAAAAGTTGCCCAGGCCCGGTGAAAGGCAAATGGCGATCATTCATCTAATCCGATTGGCCCGGCCCCAGCAGTGGATCAAGAATCTGATCGTGCTGTTTCCGGTGGTTTTTGCCCTACGGGTGGGCGACGCGACGGCCTGGTGCAGGGCCGGTTTGGCTATGTTGGCCTTCTGCCTGGCCTCCAGTTCCGTCTACATCGTCAATGACCTTCGGGACCGGGAAAAGGACCGCCTTCATCCACGAAAACGCAATCGCCCTCTGGCAGCCGGCCTGGTGGCCCCCGGCGTGGCGTTGGCTTCGGCCGCCGCGCTGCTGTTGGCCGGGGCGGCCGTGGCGTGGATCGTCTCGCCGCTGACGCTGTTGATTATTCTCGCCTACCTCCTGCTCCAGACGGCTTACACCTTCTGGCTCAAGAGCAGGATGATCGTGGATGTGGTGTGCATAGCGATGGGGTTCGTGCTTCGGGCGGCGGCGGGCGGGGTGGCGATCCGCGTGGAACTGAGCCCCTGGCTGTTCATCTGCGCCTTCACCATCTGCCTGTTCATGGGTTTCTGCAAGCGTCGCAGCGAGGCTGCCGTCATCGCCGACGACGAATTGGCCGCTCTGCACCGCCGCACGCTACCGGGCTACACCCCATCGCTGCTGACGCACCTGACGACTTTATCCGCCGCCCTGGCCATCGTCGCCTACCTGCTGTATGCCTCCAGCAGCCGGACGGTGGAGCACTTCGGTACCATCTACCTGATCTACACGCTCCCGCTGGTGATATACGGCGTATGCCGGTTCGAGATGCTCTCGGCGCTGGGCATCTACGCCGACCCGACGGAGGTGATCCTGCGCGACCGAGCCCTCCAGGCGACCCTGGCATTCTGGGCGGCGGCGGTGGTGGCGGTGATCTGGTGGGGCAAACCGTTTCAGGAATGGCTCAAGGGCTACTATTGACCCGCCCCGGCGGGCCACGGGCTGGTCCGGCGTCATGGCGAATTCGATGCGGGAACCGGCCCGCGATACGCTAGAATGTAATAGGAGAAAGGTTTGTTATGAGCAGCAAGGTCGCAGTTGTCAGAACCTCCCCGGCCACCGTCCTTGACGATATCCGCCGGGTGATGCGGCTGGGCGGAGTTGGGGAGTCATTGGACCGGTCCGTCCCCACGATTCTCAAGAACAACCTCTCCTGGCACCTGATGTACCCCGCTGCCAACACCACCCCCTGGCAATTGGAAGGGGCGATACTGGCCCTGCGCGAGGCGGGATTTGCGGACTTAGTCTGCGTGGAGAACCGAACCGTCGTCACCAGCGCCGCCAAGGGCGAGGTTCTCAACAAGCAGAGGCCGGTCTGCCAACATTACGGCGTGCCGATCCGATACAACTTCCGTCCCGGGGACATGGCCTGGCGGGTTTACCGGCCCAAGGCTTCCATGCTGGTCCTGGATGAGATATTCCCCGATGGGATCCGCATACCGGACTTTTTTGTGGGCAAGAACATCGTGCACCTGCCGACGACCAAGTGCCACATCTACACCAACGTCACCGGCTCGATGAAGAACGCCTTCGGCGGGCTGCTCGACGATAAACGCCACTACTGCCACGACCACATCCACGAGACGCTGGTGGACCTGCTGGCGATCCAGAAGGAAATCCATCCGGGCATCTTCACCCTCACCGATGGGACAACCGCCGGCAACGGGGCCGGCCCGCGCACCATGACGCCGATGGCCGCCAACGTGCTGTTGGCGTCGGCGGACTGTGTCGCCATCGACGCGGTGGCCACGAAGATGATGGGCTTCGAGCCGATGGACCAGCCCTTCCTCCGCCTGGCCCACGAGCGCGGCCTGGGCGTGGGGCGATCAAGCGAGATCGAAATCGTCGGCGACGTCGACGTCGCTGCCGAGAACTGGGGCTTCCGCACCGGTAACAACGCCGCCAGCCGGGTGGGAAAACTGTTCTGGTTCGGACCCATGCGATGGCTCCAGAGGCTGATGTTCCACACGCCCATCGTTTATGCCTTCATTTTTGCTTCCGCGATCTATCATGACCGCGTGTGGTACCCGCTGAAGGGCAGGAAGGTGGTGGACGACTGGCTGGCCAACAGCCCCTGGGGCCGGTTGTTCGCCGATTACCGTCCAGGCGGTGAGTCCGAACCCGCTCGATAGTGTATGAATACCGTTGCCTCGGTCGCTTCGGGGCGATAAAGTCAGGTCTGCCATTTCGTTACCAATGTCCGTCGCTGTTTGTAGCATCAAGCGGCGGGATCATTCTCGGGCAGCGTGCGCAATGCCTATTAAATACACCGCAACCGAGGTCTTACGGGATCGCTGGTGGATCGGCGCGCTGGCGTTGGGCGTTTCCCTGGCGGTAACTCCGATCGTGCGCCTGCTGGCCTACCGGGCCAGGATCGTCGATCGGCCGGACGACCGGCTGAAGCCCCATGTCCGGCCCGTGGCCTACCTGGGCGGCGTGGCGATGTGCCTGGGACTGCTGGCGGGCCTGGCGGCCAACATCGCCATCATGCCCGATGTGGCGAGACACTGGGAAAATATCCTGTCGGACCTGCCCCGGTTGAAGCTGGGGGACCTGGCGGACAATCCCCTCTGGAAGATGTTTGCTTTCGCCGCCGCGGCCGTGCTGATCACCGCCGTTGGCCTGTTGGATGATCTCTACGACCTGACGCCCCGGCAGAAAATTCTCGGCCAGGTGCTGGCGGCTGCCATCCTGCTGTTGGGGGGCATCGGCCAGCGCTTGGCGGTGGTGGTGTTGGGGCCCATGGGCCTGCATTTGCCTGCCTGGTTGGTGGTATCGATCAGCTCCGTGGCTTGCGTGATCCTGGTAATCTGCACATGCAATGCCACCAACCTGCTGGATGGATTGGACGGCCTCTGCGGCGGGGTTACCGGGATTATCGCCGTGGGCTACCTCATCCTGGCGGTCTGGCTGGCGGTGTGGGGTAACCTGCCTGGAACCGACGGTCTCCGCGTGGTGATTTGTCTGGCGATGGCCGGGGCCGTGCTGGGCTTCCTGCCCTACAACATTCCCCCCGCCAGCATATTCATGGGCGACGCCGGAAGCATGTTGCTGGGCTTTTTCGTCGCCGCCATGATGGCGATGTTCTGCCAGGAGGGCACGGCCCGATGGTTGCTGGCGGCAATGGGGGTATTCGTCCTGCCGATTTTGGACACAGCCCTGGCCGTGACGCGAAGGGCCTTGTCGGGAAAGGGCATCTTCTCCGGCGACCGCAGCCATCTTTACGACCAGCTCGTGGACCGGGGGATGACCGTAAAGCAAGTGGTCGTCATGTTCTACCTGCTGGCCGGGGGAGCAGCGGCGGTGGCCGTGCTGGTGGCTATCTTTTTCCGGCTGCGATACGCCCTGCCGCTTTACGTGGTCCTGAGCTTACTGATCGTCATCTTCTTCTACAGGCTGGGGATGATTACCCCCGCTCCCAGGCCGCCCGGAAACAACAGCGAGGATCCAGCGCCATCGAGGGACCATGCCGACGCCCAGCCAAAGTAATCGCCCCCTCCTGTCGGTGGTGATCCCCGTCTACAACGAGCGCGACACCTGGCGAGCGCTGTTGGAGCGGGTGGAATCCGCGCCGCTGCCCGCCTGTGACAAGCAAATCATCCTCATCGACGACGCCTCCACCGACGGCACGGGTGAACAACTGAAGGAACTAGCCGCCCAGTATTCCCCCACCAGCGGTCAACCACGGCCAAAGGTGCTCTTCCACCCGCGCAACAGGGGCAAGGGGGCGGCGCTGCGAACCGGATTCGCCGCGGCAGAGGGAGACTTTGTCATCATCCAGGACGCCGATCTGGAATACGATCCCGCCGATTACCCCGCGCTACTGGAACCGCTGCTGGCCGGGCGGGCGGACGTCGTCTACGGAAACCGCTTCAGCGACCGCCGGCCCAAGGGATATCTCCGCAATTACCTGGCCAACCGATTCCTCACCGGCCTGTCCAACCTCACCACGGGATTGAAACTCACCGACATGGAAACCTGCTACAAGGTCTTTCGACGGGACCTGTTGCAAAATATAGTTCTGGAACAGGACCGTTTCGGTTTTGAACCGGAGGTCACCGCGGGGATCGCGCGATTGGGTGCGCGGGTCGTTGAGGTTCCCATCCGCTATAACGCCCGTGGGCACGAGGAAGGCAAGAAGATCGGCTGGAAGGACGGCGTCAAGGCCGTCTGGTGCATCTTCAAATACGGTCTGGGCGTCCGCTTCCGCCGCCGGTAACCCCCATCAGCGACTGGGTAATACGATCTCGTTGCAATCCAGGAATCCCTGGCGAAACGGCACTTCCCCCACCAGCCCCTCACGGCGGTTGCGCTCCAGGCCCGTGGACCCCAACAGCAACAGCGTGGGCAGGGTCTTGAGCTTGTAGAGCTTGGCAACGTCGGATTTCAATGCCGTGTCAACGGTGACAATGACGGCTATGTACTTGCCATCGGTGACGGCTTTTACGTTCTGTTCATTGCGGATCGTATTGGCCAACAGCGCCGCCGTGGTCCCAGGCGGGTCGCTGACGAACAGAGCCAACACCGGCCTACCCTCGCGACGACCTATTTCCATTGCCGTATCCAGGTTGTCTCCCCAGCCGGGAATACTCAGCCCGCCGCGCTGCTTGTGGTAGATAAATACCACCAGCACCACCGTGGCGGCCACAAAGACGATCTTCACCCAACGGTCCCTGGAATGGGTCCTTGACGAGGCGGGACCGGCGGTAGGCCCTTGTTGGTCCATGGAAAACCCCTATCAATTGGTTATTTCCTGGTAGAATCTACCCCCATGTCGCCGACTTGTCCATCGTCCATGATGACCACACCCCCCGGAATCGTCAGCCGGCCAGGCAATCCCCGCCGCCAGGAGCTCCAACCATGAAAGACGCCATCGTCAAGAGGTTCCAGGAATCCATCGAGATCGCCCGGGGAAGCCAGGAGGCACTGACCGGCAGGATCGCCCAGGCCGTCGAACTGATCGTCGAAGCCTACCGGGCCGGCCGGAGCGTGTACGTCTTCGGTAACGGCGGGTCCGCCGCCGACGCCCAGCACATCGCCTGCGAACTGGTGGGGCGATTCTTTAAGAATCGCCGCGCCCTGGATGCCCGCTCGCTGTCGAGCGACACGTCCGTCTTGACATGCCTGGGTAACGATTTCGACTTCGCCTCCGTCTTCTCCCGCCAGATCGAGGCCCACGGACGCAGCGGCGACATCGCCATCGCCTTGAGCGCATCGGGCAACTCGCCCAACGTAGTCGCCGCCCTTGCCGTGGCGCGACAGAGGGAACTGAAGACCATCGCCTTCACGGGACGCGGGGGCGGGAAATGCGCCGCCCTGGCGGATGTGCTGCTGGACGTGCCCGCCGACTGCCCCCCGCGCGTGCAGGAAGCCCATGCGATCATCTATCACATAATCTGCGAATTGGTCGAGGCGTCGCTGGTGGAACCGACCACGATTCTGCCGATCTAAATTCCCAGGTCCACCCTGGTCAGCAGCGCCGAAAAGGCGAACCCGGCGGCTTCGATGTTCTGTCGCGCCCCCTCCTGGCGGTCGATGACGGCGACGATCCTGGTGACCTTGGCGCCCGCGTCGGTGAGCACCTTNNTCCTCCACCAACAACACGCGCGCGGCGGGAATGAGTTTGCCCTCCATCAACTTTCCGGTACCGTAATCCTTCTTGGCGTTTCGTACGATGACATATGGTTTTCCGCTGGCCATCGCCGTCGCCGCCGCCAGGGGAACCCCGCCCAGTTCCGCCCCGGCGAT
>PMBX01000082.1 GCA_003153915.1 Phycisphaerales bacterium | reverse complement strand
CTCCCCACAGCCGAGCCGACAAAGTAGGCGGCGATGTCGGCGCCCTTGACCGCCGCCAGGAACAGTACCAGCGCGCCTAATCCCAACTTGAGGCGAATGGCCATCATCATCGCAAGGCCCGCGCCCAGGTACACCACCGCCAGCAGCGTCATGCCCACTCGCCTCATCGCATCCGCGATACGGAAACGGATCATCTGCTCCAGGAAGATCGGCAGGCAAAGCAGCCCCAGCACCGCCAAGGCAGAAAAACCATCCAAAGGCCGGTGGGTGTATTGCCACCAGAAGGGCAGCCCCGCCAGCGCCACGGCGCCCAGCGAACCCGAAACCGTCAGGACCCCCACGCCCGCCGCCGAGGACAGGCCGGCTAACTCCACGAACGCCGCCGCCAGGACCGGCATGAGGATAACCGCCAACGGCACGGCGCGGACGGCAAGGACGCTTCGGGCCTCCAGATGCCAATCCAGCGCCAGCAGACCCGCGATCAAGACGATCATCGCCGTCCCAAAGACCATTCGCTTCTTCATCGAGGCTTTCATTGCCGTATTAGGCGCACGGACGTCTGGGAAGTCCACACCGGCGGGGAAAAATGTGGCCTAAAGCGCAATAGTCTTGAGAGAGCTTCCAACCCATGCCATAACGGGACGGACTAGTTGTGGCCGGACTTGGCGGCAGAGGATTTCTTACTGTTGTTGGATTCGCTCTTGTTGGAGGTGGAAGGTTTTTGGGTTTGGGGGTCTTGGACCGGCTGCTGGTCGCCCTGGTTCTTGTCGGTTTTGGCGTCGTCTTTGGCGACGGTCTCCTTGGCCGGGAGAGGCGCCGGGGCGTTGAAGCCCAGGAGGAACCGCTCGCCGGCGATCTCCATCTCGACGCAGTAATCCTTGATTTCGATGACGACGGCATCGTTGACCGTTCCGCCCACGGGCACGAACCGCCCGCTGATGTTGGCGAGCATTCCTCCGGGGCATCGCACCACTCCGCTGAGGACCATGCCCGGCGGCGGGGAGCGATATCGCTTTTCGTTGGCAGGCATGGTTTGGGGTTGGGTGTCGCGGGACTTCGCCGGGATGAGCTCCCGCTCCATCGTGGTCTCCCGCCCGGAGGATGACTGGACGCCACTGTTTTCTGATCCCCGCGCCATTTGCGGCTGGATCACCAATTCCTGCTCATTGGGGCCTTCCTTGCCGTACAACAGGGCCGCTCGGGCGGTCCGGGTCGATTCAAAACCCGCTTCCGCACCGTTCTTCTTTGCCCGGGCCGCTGCCGCCTGCGCCGCGGATCGCGCTGCGTCGAGCGTTCGTGCCGACGGAGAGTCGGCGTACATTCCACCCCGTGCCGTTTGGGGGCGCATCGGACCGTCGCCACCGCGAGAAAGCAGCCAGGCCATGCCGATCAGGACGATCAGGATTCCCCCACCGGCCATCACCAGTCTCTTGCGTCCACCTATCTTGTTCTCGGTGATCCGCCAAGCCTGCACCGCGGCGGTTCGCGCCAATGCCGCCAACGAGGTCTCGTTGACGTATTCAAATTGCACAGGCTCGCTGATTAGGCCCGCCACCTGGGCGGCTTGGACGGAAAATGCCGTAACCTCCTCCAAGGGCGCCGCGGTGGCGTCCACGCGAAAGAGACTGTCCGGTTCCGTTACCTCGGCGGAGGCGATGCCCAGCCGCTGCACACCGTACCCGGCGTTTCTCGTGATACCTATCTCGTCGCACACGGGGTCATGTGTCCTGTTCAACCGTCCCGCCAAACTGATGCCCTGCTGTTTCATTTCATTGGCTCCATCCCCCTCATGACCGATGGGGGGGACCTTGATCGTCCGCTACTTCGTGCCGCCCACGCGTTCCAGAATCCGCAGCCACGACGGCCTTTTTTTGTCATCGTGTGTTGCGTGTGTTGCCGGGTCGTTGTTCCCCAGGCCGGGGACAGTCTTGTTTCGCAGCAATGCCTCCAGGGCGGGGAATTTCTGGTCCGCCGCGCCCCCGGCATCCTGCTCGCCCAGCATGGTTGCAATGTCGGCGATTTGTCCGACCTCCATCGCTCCGGCGCTGTCGTCGGGAAGTTCGCCAGGCGGGCCATCGGCCGCAGCGACGACCGGTTCTACGGTACCGCCGACCTCCGCTGCCACCTCCATCGGTGGCTGTGGAATCTCGGTGATCGCCATCGTTGCCGTCTCCACCACCACCGGTTGCTCTGCCGTCGCGGCCCCCATGGGAGCTTGTGGCGACAAGGCCGACGATATCACTTCGCAGGCCGATGGGGCCTGTTCCGCTGCGTTGGAGGGGTCAGGATAGGCGGGCGCGCAGACCGACTCCAATTCGCGAAGCAGTTGTTCCCCTTCGGTTTTTTCCATCGAATCGCTTGGCGCCGCTGGTTGGGTCTGGCCGGCGGAGGTTTCCTCGGCGGGTGCGGCTGAACTGATCTTTTTTACGGCCTGGCTGAGCAACTGCCCGATCTCCTTCCAGGAATCCGCCGCCGCGGCGGTCGGTTCGCATACAGACGCGGCGCCCAACTGCCCCGCGGATCCGGACAGGACACCGACAACTTCTTCAGCCAGCGCCCGATAGTCGGCGGCAGCGTGACAGTCCGAGGCGTACGCCAGGATGCTCTTGCCCGATGCGGGACACTCGCGCATGCGGACGTTCTCGCGAATCACCGTGTTGAAAACCTTGCCCGGCAACGCGCGTTTCAGTTCCTCCAACACCAGGTGGCTCAGCTTGGTCCGCGAGTCGAACCGGCAGGCCAGCACGCCGGCAAGGATGATGTTGTGGCCGAAACCTTCGCGAACGTCCTCCAGCGTCGTCAGCAATATCTTCAATCCATCCAAAGCCAAAATAGACGTTTCCACCGGCACGATGGCATGAGAGGCCGCAAGCAAAGCGTTACCGATGAGCCGGTTGCCCAGGCTCGGCGGGCAGTCGATGACCACGTACTCAAAGCCCTGTGTCTCCATAAGGAGTTTGCGAAGTTGGCCGCCCTGGGTGGGCCTCAGGTCGTGGGCCACCGCGTCCAGCTTGCCGTGCCCAGGCGCCAACGCCACTCCGGGCATTACCTCTGGCAGCGGTTCCAGTCCGCTTCCGCGCCACAAGGCGTCGGCAAAACTGGCATTGTCCTCAATGCCAATCCATCGCGACGAGGCCGCCTGCCCGTCCAGGTCCACTAACAGGACCTTCAGCCCCCGCTCGCCCAGCGCGGCGGCGAGGTTGACGGCCGTGGTCGTCTTGCCTGTTCCACCCTTCTCGTTGACTATGGCTAAAGTGAACATCATGATTACTCCGCGGACGCCTTGGGGCGCTTACCGCTTTCCGCTAAATCCGCCTACTGTAAACTACGATTCTGTGAGGAACGGGGCAAACTGGGAAAGCACCGGAGACTTGGCGGGTATTTCCGAGGTCATCGCTGGATGGTGCTCAAACCCAGACACCGCAGGAGAAACGGATGCAAATGGCTTTTATATCGCTTTATGGCATAAAGACTTGCGGTAATTTCATAACCGATCATCCTTGACAGGCCCCGTCTCGGCCGGGTAGGTTCCTGCGAGTATGGACGTGCCCTCATTGAAGAATTGCTTTCATTCCCTCCATAATTGCCCTCCCGCCGGCGCGGTCCGAGCGCCGGGACGGGTCAATCTCATCGGTGAGCACACCGATTACAACGACGGATTCGTCCTGCCCATTGCCATCCAGCGGCAGGTGGTGGCGATGTGGGCGCCGCGCGAGGATCGGCGGGTCACGTTCCGATCTGTCCAGGCCGAAGGCGAGGCGACGATCGAATTGGACTCTCCCATCGCCCCTGGCTTGCCAGGCTGGGCTAACTATTGCAGGGGCGTTGCCGCCGGTCTGATCTCGGCTGGGGCGCCCCTCAAGGGCGCGGACATATTATTCGACGGCGACATCCCACTGGGCGGGGGACTGAGCAGCTCCGCCGCCATCGAGGTGGCCTCCGCCTTGGCGCTTNNGCCCCATGCGGCATCATGGACCAGTCAATCGCGATTATGGGCCAAGCCGGACGGGCCATGCTGCTGGATTGCCGCGACGGGGCGATTAGACAAGTACCCTTTGACGACCCCGGCGTGGTCCTTCTGGTTGCCGACACGCAGGTCAAGCATGACATCTCCGACGGCGGATACGGAGCCCGGCGGGAGCAGTGTCATTCCGCGGCACGGCGGCTTGAAGTGGTGGCGCTGCGGGATGTCGATGAGGCGCGGGTCGCCGACGCGAGTCGCCGTGAGGAACTGGCCGGTAAGGAACTAATGCGCACCCGCCACGTGGTTGGCGAGATCGCCCGCACACTGTCGGCCTGTGATGCGCTGACTGCCGGGGATTACCGGCGATTCGGGGAGTTGATGTACGCCTCCCACGCCTCGTTGCGGGATGACTACGAGGTGTCCTGCGAGGAATTGGACGCGATTGTCGATACCGCCAAGGGCTGCCCAGGCGCTTATGGGGCACGCATGACCGGCGGCGGATTCGGCGGCTGCGCGATCATCCTGGCACAAGCGAACGCAGCCGATGCGGTGACACGCACCGTGCAGGAGTCCTTCCGCCAACGGTTCGGTCGCTCCTGCCCGATCTTCCCAACCCGCGCGATGGCCGGGTGCGGAAGGATCGCTATCTAATTTGACATCCGGTCCGAATCGCCCCGGCGGAGAATCACTTGCCGGCGGGGGCAATAGCTGGACGACGGGGGGTTGCACCGGAAAGTCGTGCCAGCATCGCCGTAACGGTGGGGTCCAGGCGAATGGACGCATCCAAGGGTATCAGTTGTGCCTTGGCCTGGGCGATCCGGTATCCACCGTCCTGCGGCGCCAGGCTGAGGTCCACGCGCCCCAGGAAGCGGTAATTGTCTCCGGCCTGGCAGATCAGCACACTCCTGCCGTCGGGGCCTTGGGTACGAAAGCCATTCTTCAATACCGTGTGGGTGTGTGCGCCCAGGATCACGTCGATTCCGGGGACGGAAGTCGCCAGTTGCATGTCCTCCAGCATCCCGATGTGCGTGACGGCGACCACGATGTCGGCCTGCTTGCGGAGCCGCGGCACCAATTCCCTCGCCGCCGCGATGGGGTCGGACATTTCCACAGCCACCCCCGCCCCGGTCCCGTCCTTGACGAGGCAAAGCCCAAAGAAGGCGATACGAACCGCCCCGGCCCGGTCGATGATGTACTCGCGTCCCAGAAACTTTCCGGTTTCCTTCAACTTCACGTTGGCCGTCAGGGCGGGGAACCGAGCCTCGGCCAGCCGCTTCTGTAACGTATCCAGATCGCTGTAGAATTCCCCGTTTCCGGGCGTCCAGAAGTCGAACTTCAGGTGGTTCATCAGGGCGATGTTGGCCGCCCCGCCGGATCGGCTGGTCAGGGCGTCTCCCCGGCTGAACTCATCCCCGCAGTGGATCAGGAACACCCGCCGCTCCCCGGCGGCTGCGCGAACGTCCTCCACCGCCGTCGCCAGACGGGCGATGCCACCGGTGCTCTTTCCGGGGGATATTTTGGGCTGGAGCTGGCCGTGCGTGTCATTGACGTGCAGCAGCGTGACCTGAACTGTATCGCCCGCCCGGCCATCCGGCTGGGAAGCCGCCGCCCCTGCCGCCGCCGTTACCGCCGACGGGGTCGCCTGCTGCCCCGGCCCGCGCGCATACAAAAGCAAAAACACCGCCACCGCCGCCGCGACGGCAACACCCGACCGCCACCGTCCCGACCAGCCGCGCGATGTCCTGTTGCCGCGATCTTCCATTGCCGGTGAATATACCCGCGCAGCTCTCGTCGCCAAAGCAAAAGGCCACACGGGCTATGTGGCCACGCATGGCCTTCCTTCGATTCTTCGGCTTCGCTCAGAATGGTGAACCTATCGACCCACGTGCTCGGGGCGAGACGCTGCGGGATCAATTGCGCTGCATACAGGCGCGGCCGGGGGGTTTATAATGGCCCGTGTAGGTTATAAAACCGGTTCTAGTAGGCAGAGAATGCAGGAAACCAAACGCACGGAATTGTCGGTTCGCACCGAGCGGGCGTTGCTGGTGACGGTGATGCTGCCCGCTTCGTCGGCAGATCCGATGGACCCAGTCGGGGAGCTTCGCAGCCTGGCTAAGACGGCAGGGGCGGTCGTCGTCGATGAAATGCTGGTGCGCCGCCGGGCGATCAACTCTGCTCTCTACGTCGGTAGCGGCAAGGCCGAGGAAATCGCCGCCCGTGCCGAGGCCAGCCAGGCCGACGTGATCATCTTCGACAACGACCTGTCGCCCGCCCAGATCCGCGACCTGGAGGAACTGGCCGGCAGAAAGGTTCTGGACCGCAGCGAGCTGATCCTGGACATCTTCGCCTCCCACGCGCGGACGGCGGAAAGCTCCTTGCAGGTGGAGCTGGCGCAATTGGAATACACCTACCCACGGCTTCGCCACATGTGGACGCACCTGGAGCGGCTTGCCGGCGGGGCCACCACGGCAGCCTCTGCCGTGGGGGGCATCGGGACACGCGGGCCGGGCGAGAAGCAGTTGGAGACGGACCGGCGGCTCGTCCAGAATCGCGTCTCGTTCCTCAAGCGGCGCATCGTGGAGATCGACCAGCGCAAGGTCCGGCAGGTCGCCACCCGCAAGGGGGCCTACTGCGTCTGTTTGGTCGGCTACACCAATGCCGGAAAAAGCACGCTGATGAACTTGCTGACCGGCGCGGGGGCGTACGTCGCCGACAAGCTCTTCGCCACACTGGACACCAAGACCGTCCGCTGGAACCTCGGCGACGGGCAGGCGGTGCTGCTGTCGGACACCGT
>PMBX01000251.1 GCA_003153915.1 Phycisphaerales bacterium | reverse complement strand
CAACGGGATGTCGCCGATGCGTTCCCGCAATGGGGGCAACTCGATGTTGACCACGTTTATGCGGTAGTAGAGTTCGTTACGGAACCGCCCTGCCTGCACTTCGGTCTCCAGGTCATGGTTGGTCGCCAAGACCACCCTGGCGTCGACATGGAGAGTCTTGTTGCTGCCCACCGGTTCAAAGGCCCGCTCCTGGAGGACGCGGAGCAGCNNAGGAAGATCGTCCCGCCGTCGGCGGCGGCGAACTTGCCTTCCTTGTCGGCCAGGGCGTTGGTGAAGGCTCCCCGCACGTGGCCGAAAAGTTCACTCTCCAACAGCGTCTCGGGCAAGGCCCCGCAGGCGACCTCCACGAAGGGGCCCCCCCGCCGGGGTGAGTGGGCGTGGATGGCGCGGGCGATAAGGCTTTTGCCCACGCCCGATTCACCCGTGATCAACACGGTGGTCTTGCTGTCGGCCACCGCGTCGATGAGGTCGAAGACCTTCGCCATGCGGTAGTCCTGGCCGATGATGTTGTCGGCGCTGAGGCGTCCCGAAAGGGCCTGTTTCAGCCGGCGGTTCTCGGCTACCAGTTGCTGTTGCTGAAGCGCGCGGAACACCGACATGCGAACGTCATCGTCGATGATAGGTTTGGTGAGGTAGTCGTAGGCCCCCTGCTTGATGGCCTCCACCGCCGTCTCGATGGTCCCGTAGCCGGTGATCATGATAACCACCACTTCGGGGCAATTGGTCCGGACATAACCAAGCAGCTCAAAACCGTCCTTGGCGGGCATACTCACGTCGGTAATGACCAGGTTGAAGCGACCGGCCTGGAGGCATTGGATCGCCTGCGCCGTCGAGGCGGCGCGGGAAACCATGTAACCTTCCACCTCCAGGAACCCACCCAGGCTGTCCAGGATGATCTGGTCGTCATCCACCAGCAGGATGCGGATGGCGGCCTTGGGTTCTTTGTCAGACTCCGCCATGGCGGTCATTACCTCTGCCGGCCTGCACTGCCAGATGCGATCGAACCGATCGCCGAGTCGCCGCCAAGGGGAAGTGTGACGGTGGCGACGAGGCCGCCTTCCTTGCGCGGTTGAATGGCGATGGTTCCACCCAGGCCGGTGAGAATCTCGCGGCAGATGGCAAGACCCAGCCCGGTTCCCTGTCCGGCGGGCTTGGTGGTGAAGAAAGGCTCAAACGCGCGCCGGGCCTCCTGTGGGGTCATGCCACAGCCGTTATCGGTGAACTTCACGACGCAGCAGCCGTCTCTGCGCCGTAGCCGAACGGTCAGCAGTCCGCCGTTTGGCATGGCGTCCAAGGCATTCTTGATGATGTTGCAGAAGACCTGGAAGACGGAGCCATCGACCGGTTCCGACGCTTCGCCGGCCAGGTCGCAGGCCACCGCCACTTTCAAGGCCCCCGCACGCGGGGCAAAGGAGGAAATCGCCTCCTCCAGGAGTTTGGAGACGGGAACCTTCTGTCGGACCGCTGGGCCCGGGCCGCACTGATCCAGCAGGCTGGTAATGACGTCGGCCATTCGCTTCAACCCCGACTGTGCTCCGGCCAGATACGGTCCGGCGGCATCACCGGCCACCCGTTGAGCCAGGCCGATGTACCGCATCACACCGTCCAACGGATTATTCAGTTCGTGGGCGATGCGCGCGGCAACCTGCCCCGTCGCACTGAGTCGTTCGCTGGCGGCCTGGCGACGCTCCATGGCGATCCGCGCGGAAACGTCCTCCACGACGATCAGCACGGCTGAGACGCCAACGTCATTGGCGTCGGAGTCCAAACCACGCGGATCCGCCAGTTGATGTAAAAATATATCGGCCTGTAAGATTCGCCCGTCCCTTCCCGCCAGTGGAATATCGCGGATGGTCAGGCCCGTCAGTTCCTCATCCATCGCCGCCAGTTCCGCCTGCCAGACTAGTGCGGGCCGGCCTTGCGGGCAGCCTAGTACCTCGGAGACGGTCGCACCCTCCGGCAGCCACGTCGATGCAACCGCATTGCGGATCAATATCGTTCCGCCGCGGTCGGCGACCAGCACCGCCTGCGGCAGCAAATCCAGGGCGACAGATGCAAGCCTGTGGAGATTGGTCTGCATGGGAAATGTATCGGCAGTCTAGGCCACCGTGTTGCGTTTTGTCAACATGCGTTTTACCAGACCAATGTCGGGCATATTCACATTTGTCATTATTATTGTCATTTACATTGGTTATGAAAATTACTTGGCAACGGGGATGCTTCATTGGATAATACATATTTCCGGGAGCATCAAGATATGGCGGATCGAGCGGTAATCTTTGATATGGACGGCGTGCTGGTGGACAGCTACCAGCCGCACTTCAAGGCTTGGCAACGGACGGCCGCCAAGCATGGTCTGGAGCTTACCGACCAGCAATTCGCCGCCTATTTTGGGCGCACCGGGCGGGAGTTTATTTCCGTCCTCTGGGGCGACCGCATACCGCAAGACCAGGCCCCCGCCTTCGATGCCGAAAAGGAAATCTGCTATCGCCAGGTGCTGGAGGAACTTTTCCCCGAGATGCCCGGCGCCAGCAAGCTGCTGCGGGAACTGCACCAGGCGGGCTTCGGTCTGGCCATCGGTTCCTCCGGTCCGCCGGAAAATGTGGCTCTGGTCGTCCGATGCCTTCCCGCCGGGGGGCTGTTCCAGGCGACGGTGCACGGAATGGAAGTCAGCGCGGGCAAGCCCGACCCTGCCGTCTTCCTCCTGGCGGCCAAGAAACTGGGCATTTCGCCTCATCGCTGCGCGGTCATCGAGGACGCCCCGGCGGGTATCGAGGCCGCTCGGCGGGCGGGCATGGCCGTCATCGCGCTGACGGGCACGGGACCACGCAGCAAGCTCGATCCCGCACACATGGTCGTCAATTCGCTTCTGGACCTCTCGCCCAAGCGGATCGCCGGACTCATCGACCACCACGTCGGCGCAACTGCTGGCAAAATCCTCTCGTGAATCGCCATCTCGGCTGATATTCTTCCCACCCGTGGATGACTATCGCGTCAATCTGGACGTCTACAACGGTCCGCTGGACCTGCTGCTGTATCTTATCGGGCGGGAAGAGGTGGACATNNTCGCGGGCGAGTTCCTCGTCCTGGCCGCCACACTCATGGAGATCAAGACGCGGATGTTGCTGCCCACCGCCCCACCGCAACAGGGCGACGCGGGCGGATTGGAACTGGACCCGCGAAGCGAACTGGTCCGCCAGTTGCTCCAGTACAAGGCCTTCAAGGACGCCGCCGGAGAACTTCGCGACGCCGCCTCCGAGCGGGCTATGCGGTTCGCTCGCCAGGTGGACAAGGATGCCCAGGAACAGGAGCGCAGCATAGACCTGGAGGATGCGCAAATCTGGGACCTGGTCGATGCCTTCTCCAAGCTCATGGAGTCCATCGGCCGCAAGCCTGGAACCCCACAGATCATCTACGACGATACGCCCATTGAACTCCACGCCGCCGACATACTGGACCTGCTGGCGACCGGCAGCGAGACGACCTTCGAACACATCTTCCAAGGCCGCACCAATCGAGGAGAAATCATCGGGCTGTTCCTGGCCTTGTTAGAGCTGATCCGCCGCAAGAAAGTCCGAGCCACGCAGGATCGCAACTTCGGCCGCATCGTCATGTCCCTGGCGAGCGAGGAAACCGACGGTGACGAGCAGAGGCGCGCGGAAGACACCTCCCCGTCCGACTCAACCACCGGGACCACCGTCGCCACGGACGCTTCGGAGCCTTCCGGCCCGTCCGCCCCCCCCACCGAGCCGTGCGACACGCCCGCCAAAGCCTCCGGGCAATATGTCAGCGAAACTCCCTCCTCACCCGATGATACAAAGGATGACGACCATGACAATCGAGGCGAAATTGAAGGAACTGGGGCTTGAGCTTCCCGCCCCGGCCGCTCCGGTGGGCTCTTACGTCGCGGCCGTTCGCAGCGGGCAACTGCTCTTCACTGCCGGGCAACTGCCCACCCGTGACGGAAAACTCATTGCCGTGGGCAAGGTTCCTACGGAGGTCTCATTGGAGCAGGCCCAGGCCGCCGCTCGCCAAGCCGCTATAAACGCCCTGTCGGCAGCCAAGTCGGTCCTCGGATCACTCGACAAGGTCGCCCGCATCGTGCGGATGAACGTCTTCGTCAACTCCGCCGCGGGCTTCACCGATCAGGCCAAGGTCGCCAACGGCGCCAGTGAGATGCTGGTGGAGGTATTCGGCGATGCCGGGCGACACACCCGCTGCGCCATCGGCGCCGCCCAATTGCCCCTCAACGCCGCCGTCGAAGTTGACATGGTGCTGGAGACAGCCTGAATTTCACTGCTTTTCAGCCGATACAAGCTCAATCCGCAACACGACAAGTCGCGACCTTCTCGTCGATTCCTCCGGTGGCGTCCTATCTTGGCACTCCCATTCACAAACGGAAACAGCTCCGGGGGAGGGTGCCGAAGCTGCTTCCTGGTTCAGGCCGGAAAGGAGGTAACCGACCTGGCTGCGCTTCTACAAATACTACGTCCAGGGGGCGAAAAGGTTCGCCTCTTCATGCCCTCCTTTCTTACCGCGGGAACGGGAAAAAACACGCTTTCCCGGCTGAGCAGACAATGTTGGGATTTACGGATTCCTCCGTGGACACTATAAAAGCTTTGCGGCGTCGCATCGCCCGTGGTCAGTCAATGCCCAAGGCCCACACCTACAACTCGGTCACCGAAAGAATCGTCGAGGAACTGCGCGGCATCGTCGGGGCCGCCTACGTCATCCATGGCGACCCCGAGCGCCTGGAGCCGTTCTCCCACGACGCGATCGTCGAGCGAAAGTACGCCCACATGCCAGAGACGGTTGTGCGCCCCCGCAGCGCTTCGGAAATCGCCGCCATCTTGATCCTGGCCAATCGGGAATATATTCCCGTCACCCCTCGCGGGGCAGGCAGCGGCCTGTCTGGCGGCGCGGTTCCCATCCACGGGGGCATCGTCCTGCTGTGCGACCGGATGAACCGCATTCTGGAGATCGACCCTGCCAACATGATGGCCGTGGTGGAACCGGGCGTGGTCACCAACGATATCAACGCCGCCGCGCGGCAATACGGCCTGTTCTACGCCGGTTACCCCATGAGCATGGAGACCTGCTTCATCGGCGGTAATGTCGCCGAAAACGCCGGCGGCGCCAAGGCAGTCAAGTACGGCGTCACCGCCCGCTACGTCACCGGCCTGGAGATGGTCACCCCCGCCGGGCAGATCGTCCGCCTCGGCGGCAAGCTGGTCAAGGACGTCACCGGATACAACCTTATCCAGCTCATGGTGGGTTCCGAGGGAACCCTGGGCGTCTTCACCCAAATCACGCTGAAGCTCATGCCGCTTCCCAAGTCCGCCGTGGACCTGCTGGCGGTCTTCCGCACCACCGCCTCGGCCATCGCAGCCGTTCCCAAGATCGTCGCCGAGGGAGGCATCATCCCCACGGCAATAGAGTTCATGGACCGCGCCTCTGTCCAGACCACCTGTAAGTTTCTCAACGAATCGCTGCCCTACGCCGACGCCGGGGCGATGCTCCTGATCACCGTCGATGGCGGAGACGACGCTCAGGTGCAGCGTCAATACGAGGCGATCGGGCGGCAATGCCAGTCCGCCGGGGCGTTTGAGGTTTACGTCGCCGACAACGCCACCACCTCCCGGCGTCTGTGGCGAATACGGGAGAACATGGGCGAGGCCTTCTCCGTCCTGTCTGCCCACCAGATCAACGAGGACCTTGTCGTACCCATCTCGGCGATCCCGGAGCTGGTTGCCGGAATGGAGGCCCTGGCGGCCAAGTACGATGTCGTAATCCCATCCTACGGCCATGCCGGCGACGGGAACATCCATACCCGCGTGGTGACAAATCCCTCCTGGACGCTTAAGAAATGGCAGGCCGTGCGGCCTCGGCTGATCCATGAACTTTACGAACTGACCGCCCGGCTGGGCGGTAAGGTCTCCGGTGAGCACGGGGTGGGACACAAGAGAAAGAAATACCTGCCGATGTTCCTCTCCCGCGAACACATCGAACTGCTGCGCCGCCTGAAACGAGCCTTGGATCCCAACAACATCCTCAACCCCGGAAANNGCCTGCCGGTTCCCAACCAGCGTGGCCTACGTGGCTACCCCATTCCATCTTGCCCTTTGTTGTAGGCGGCGGCCTGGCCACGCTGGCGTGGCCTTGTGTTACTGTAGGGAGGCAAGAGAACGGCCATGCTCACGTGGCCGGAACCATGAGCCGGCCCGGATAATCCGTCCAATCGACCTTGTGCCAAGCCGGCCTCCTCGTCGCCGGTTCACGAAATCGCGCCCCCCGAACCGACACAGACCTTGGCGATGTCTACTGAGAATGAGTAAAGTCCAGAGAAAGTCTTGACACGAGATTGGCGGGGAGCTAGGATCCAAGCATGACACGATCGCGGGGTAGAGCAGTCTGGTAGCTC
>PMBX01000165.1 GCA_003153915.1 Phycisphaerales bacterium | reverse complement strand
GCAATTGACGAAGAAGATGTTCTCCCCCTCATACACCTCGACATAGGGATCGACCTTGCGCTTGTCCAGGTCGATGACGGCGGTGGCGATTCCATCCTCATGGCCGGTGTCGGCGATGGGCGTGCCAACTCGATTGAGGATCATGCTTCTACCCCAGGCGGACCCGGACCGGTCGATGTCGTAACGGTTGACCAGATAGCAGCAGGGATCGGTATACATTGCCGTGACCATGTGGGCGTGGCTGTCCAGGGCGCGGGCCTTCAGTAGCGGCGGCCACTGGAAGTGTTCGCGGAAGCGCTCGGGATAATCCTGCCAGATCAGGATATCGGCGCCCTTGAGTCGCAGGATGTTATAGACTTCAGGGAAATAGAAATCCGTGCCCAGGCTCAGCCCCAGCAGGCCGAAATCCGTCGAAAACACCGGTAGATCGTCTCCCAGTGCCATCGTTTCGTCGCACAGGGCGTGCGTTTTACGGTATTTTCCGACACATTGGCCCTGGCGCCCCAGCAAAATGGAGGTGCAAAAAATCCTTCCATCCTGAGCGGTCTCCATCATGGCGACGGCAAGATAGGTCTGATGCGTTATCGCAAGGTTGATGAAGGGCGCCAGGTCTTGGATCTCGCTGCCTTGGCGGAAAGCCAGGAACGGTGTCAATGGCGCCACGATCAGGTCGTGTTTCTGGCGCCTTGCGGCCTGGTCGATCATGCCGGCCAGGTAATCGCTCGTCCGACAGTTTTTGTCGTCCAGGAGGCAGAGGGTGGAGACCGTGATCACACGGTGGTCCTTGCGTTCGGCGGTACCTTCTGCCCAAAACATCATGGAACAACATGCCAGAAAGACGAAAGTCAGCAACAGAAGAGTCATTCGATACCTCCCACGGGGATAGGATTGTTATTCACCGGCGACATTGGAGCCACCGCATCCTTCCTTATGGTCCCGCCGGCAGGCGATAGCTCCAAAGGTGCGAACCGATGGTAAAGTAAATTCGGCCTGACAGGATGCCGCCACCGCTGAATACGGGTCCGGGCGTATCGGCCATTTTTTCGAGTTGAAAGGTTCCCGGTGTGATCCTGAAGATGCCCTTGGTGAATAACGCATACAGATAGCCGTCGGGGGCGGCAACAAGGCCTCTCTGGGCGGCCACTCCATAACCTTTGAGCTTTTCCTGATGGAGGATTTTTCTGTCGTTTGGGTCAAAGACAAATAAGGTCGAACCGGCTGTCAGCCCATACACCAGCTTGTCGGGACCGATCTCGATGACCTGTAATGCATTGGCGCCGTTGACGGGTACAGTCTGAAACACGACCTTCCGGGCCTGCCAGTCCAGGATATACAGAACAGCGTTGGCGTCGACTGGGTGAGCCCCGTGACCCGCTGCCACGCTTGTGCCCGCGATGATCAGCCCATCCGGCAGCACTCGCATCGTTACGGTGCTCTGTTCGGGGATCAGGTCCTTGTGGGTCATGACGCTGGATTCCCCGCTTTCCAGGTCGTAGATGCCCACTCCGCCGCCACGATACCCATAACCTGGGATTCCGGCCATGAAAACGTGCCGTCCGTCGGGATGAGCCAAGGTCACCCTGGGAGCATAGATGTCCGGGGCAAAGCTGGCGACTTTTTTGGGGTTTCTCTGATCTTCCGGACCGGAGAGGTTCCAGGCAAGGGCAGGATCGTGGCGATACAGGTTCCCGCCAGGGTACTCGCTGCCCATGATATAACGGCCCTGGGTCGCGGCGCATTGTAGGTAGATTGTCCCCGGATAATGTTCCAGGCTCCCGTCGCGTGGATCATACTTGAACCCGTGCGATGGATGTCCGGAACACCCATAAATCATTCCGTCGGGACCGGCGGTTATCATCGTGATGATCGTGCCGCCGCATTCATAGTTGAACGGGATGCGATTCCGTTGCCCCGACTTGGGGTTCTCGATCTCCAGATACTTTTCCTCAAAATCGTAAGCGACAATCTTCCTGCCGTCCGGAAAGGTGTCGTAAATGTCCCCGTAGTAGATCGCACCGGTAGCGGCTTTGGGCGCGGCCTCCGTCTTGGCGATAGGGGTTGCCGCCCCTTCCGACAGCCGGTACCACGGCCCATCCGCGGAACAGCAACCGTATACCTGGCCGTCAGTCCCCACATAGACGTTGGCCGTTCCGATTTTGCGGTCCTCGGGCTTGATCAGCGGCTTGAGTGCCTTGGTCTTTGGGTTATATGCGACCAGGTCGTACTTGGAGGTACCGATTCCGCCGTATATCCAGCCCGACTTGTCGATGGCCAGATACCACAAGTAGGCCTCCTGCGGGTCCATTTGCACGCACGTAGCCATCTGCCGGGTCTTGGGGTTAAAAGTGACCAGGTGACTATGCGGACAACTGCCGGCGTAGATCAATCCGTCTGAATCCTCCGCGAACGACAGATAGCAGCCCTCTCCCGGTACGGGGACGCCTTGGAAGGTCCATTGGCGAGAAGTAACGTCGAGTTCCAGCAAGACATCTCCGGCGGCTGTGTAGAATTTTCCGCTACGAGCCAGCAGCGACCCATACGGGGGCTGGTTGGGCACGTCTTGGGGGAACCAGACCTGCTCGGTCTTACCGGTGTCGATATCGGTCACCAGCACCCATCCGCGTTGGCCGGCGAAATCCATGCTGCATGCGATCGCCAGGTTCCTTCCGTTGGCGTCGTGAGCCGCAACGACGCCGCGGCGGGAAGCCAGGGGAACCGCTACACCATGATCGATGAAACCGTTTTGGACCGAAGGCTCGGCGGCCATATTCGCTTCTCCATGCGGAAGTCCCGGCTCGCTGGCCGGACGACTGGATGCGGCAGTGGTGAGATTGAAAAGAACTGCGTTGATGCCCAGGACCAACAAGGCCCGAAAGGCCCATTTGGTAAAGAAGACTGGATGGAATGATGGCAGATTCACTTGCATGGCGTTTTCCTTGCGGCTCGCCGATACCGGCCACCGATTGTGGCGATGTCGATCTTACATCGATTAGGCGTTCCGGCAAATCATTTTTCGGACATGCGCAAGCCCGGTTTGGTCGTCGATCAATCCGTGGGAAATCAAACATCGGACGGTGGAAGTCGCTGAATTGAGGAATAGCAATGCCGCTGGTCGGCTTGTCCGGATGGCCATAACCGCACTGAAACATGTCATGATGATAGATGTGGCGAGGCGTCTGTTCACGCACGCTCCTGGGGAGGCTTGGGGTTCCGACGGCGGCAATCAAGCCCGGTCCGGTAGGCGGCTGGGTGGGTTACTTCTTTTCCTCGGGCGGTTGTGTCTTTGCCGCTTCGCCCGTGCCCTTGATGGCCCAGCGCGCAAACCGCATCCGTACGTTGTTGGTCTCATCGACTTTGACCAGTACCTCGTCGTCGCGGGCCTCGATGATCGTGCCGACGATCCCCCCGATGGAGGTTACTGNNCCATGGTGCCGACGATCCCGCCGATGGAGGTGACCTTGTCGCCCTTCTTGAGCGACGAGAGCATCTCACGGTGCTTGGCCTCCTGCTTCTTGCGCGAGCGGCTGGACCAAAGCATCATCAACACCAGGAACCCCAGCATGACGAAGATGAGGTAGTTGCTGCCAAAGGGGCTTGGCTTGCCCTTCTCGTCGCCGGGTGGGGGCTGTTGTTGCGCGGGTTCACCTGTCGGGTTGGTGGCGTTAGAGCCGGCGGATTGCGCGGCCGGTGCGGCGNNCCGGTCAACAGGACTATGCAGACAGCCGTTATAGCCAGGATTGCCACTCTTGATGAGAACATGAACAGGTTCCTTTCCCGTCGCGGGGAATTCGCGGTTCCAGGTCGCCAAAGATATCGCGGGGCGATTGTGCGCCATATTCGCCCCGGCGTCAACGGCAAAGGCGGCGGCGGGCGGTTGAGGGGGGATGTGCTTGAAGATTCCGCAAAGCGCCAACTTCATGGTTGCCGCCGCCGGGGAAACGGGGAACAATATCCCATCGTAGGTCAGGGTGTTTCTTTTTTACGGCTGAGAAATTCCGGAGTCCCTTGCATGAAATTCGCGGAGGAAGCATAATACCCTCGCTGAACTTGGCAAAAGCTCAAGGAGCCATTCCATGAACAAGGCAATTTCCTGGACAGCGATCTTGCTGGCGGCCTGCGTAGTGTTGTCGGGTTGCGACACGCCTCCCTCGGCGCCGAAGGTGAAGGAACCCGGCAGTGCCAACGTCCTGACTGTCACGCCGGATGATTCCCAAGAGGTCAATGCCGTCACGGCGATGGAGACGGCGAGGGTGAACTACAAGTACCGCCTGGAAGTGCTCGAAGGCCGCTTCCTGAAAGTCGGCGACGCCGACAAGCTCAACTGGACCCGCCAGGAACTTAAGGGCCTCCAGCAGTCCCAGACGTTCCAGTGGGACGGGCTGCCGGATATCCTGCCCCCCGAAGCTGGTGAGAACATCGGCCAGGCCGACGAACGCATCCTGGTGGAGTGGGTCGCCACGGCCCGGCAGGCGTACCTGGCCTCCCTTGGCGAACTGGCCGCCCTCTACGAGCGCCAGAACCGGACCGTCCGCGCCAACATTATCCGCTCCATCGAAAAGCGGTTCGATCCCGTTCGCACCTACCTGTACTTCCTGGACGCCGAGATTCCCGGCCCGGACCTCCGTCCACTGGACGTGATCCCCGAAGCCGAGGCATTGTTCGACCGAGCCTGTAAGCTCTTCGGCGATGGCAAGGGCCTGCTGCACACCTTCGTCACCACCGACTACAAGAAGGAGCGCGAGGCGGTGATGCTCTTCCGCGAGTTGATCGCCAAGTATCCGCGCTCTACCCGCATCGCCCTGGCGGCATACTACATCGCAGATATCTACAAGGAATACTTCAACGAGGATGTCCGCGCAGTGAAGTGGTACGAGCGGGCCTGGCAGTGGGATCCCAACATCAGCGAACCGGCGCGGTTCCAGGCCGCCACCGTGTATGACTACCGTCTGAAAAACGTCGAAAAAGCCGTCGAGTGCTATCAAGCCACCATCCAGCACGAACAATTCAACCAGAGCAACGTCCACTGGGCACAGCAGCGCATCCAGACGCTGACCGGGCAATAAAACCACGGCAGCATCTACGGAGTTTCGATTCATCCAGATCCCTTGGGACTCCCCAGGGGATCTGTTTTTTTCGCACACCATCGCCGCCTCGTGGGGAACCGCCTACAATACCTTGAGAGCCTACGGGGCTTGAACTTGAAAAGGAGTTCCAATATGTCGAAGGTACTGCATATCAAAGCAAGTCCGCGCGGGATGAATTCCGATTCCACCAAGGTCGCCGAGGCCTTTCTGGAGGCATTCCTCAAAAGCCACCGCAACTTCGGCTCCGAGGAGCTGGACCTGTTCAGGGAAAAACTTCCGCCATTTGAAGCCCCTGCCGCGGCGGCTAAATATGCGGTGCTGGGCGGCAGCGAACCCAAAGGCCCTGACGCGCTGGCCTGGAAGGCGGTCATCGAGGTCATCGACCGGTTCAAGTCAGCCGACTTGTTGCTCCTGTCCAGCCCGATGTGGAACTTCGGCATTCCCTACCGGTTGAAGCACTACATCGACCTGTTGGTCCAGCCCGGGCTGACGTTCACCTACGGGCCGGAGGGCTACAAGGGCCTGGTAACCGGCAGGCCCGCGGTGCTGATCCTCAGTCGTGGCGGGTCCTACGCCCCCGGCGACGCGATGGACTTCCAGAAGCGATACCTGGAGGCCGTCCTGGGGTTCATCGGCTTTTCTGACATTCGCAGCGTCCTGATCGAAGCTACCCTCAGTGGCGCCGATAACGTACAGATCGTCGCTAAAGCTGTCACCGAGGCCAGGAACCTGGCGGGCAAGATATGAATGGTGTGGCGCGGCCGGCCATGCGCCCGAAAGAAAACCTTGCCAGGGAGGCGTCGGGGTGGCCACGGTTGCGTTCGCTGTCAGATGCGTTTCGTCCCGGCTGGGACGCGAGTTTCGATCATAGCCACCAGGTCGCGGAAGTTCTCCAACTTCCAGGCATCCAGGATGAGCGTTCTGCCCTCCCCGTGGCGGAGACAGAGTATCTGTTTGGTTTTCAGCAGGGAGGCGTCCAGTTCCTTTATCTCATCCCAGCGGATCTTCTCGCTACCCACGTAGCCGATGCCTTCGGCGTCGGCGACAAGCCGGCGGTGAAGAAAGCGGATGCCCCAGACCAGGACGAAGGTTCCCAGTGGGATCAGTACATAGGGGATATAGTGGTTGAAGAGATAGTAGAGGTAGGGGTTTAGCTCGTAGTGTTGTGGATACGGATACTTGCCCAGTACATAGTGGTCGTAGATAGCCCAGATGCCGAAGCCCAGGCACATGGCCGCTAGGATGAACAGCCTCACGGCGGGGTCCTTGGCGGCGGGACATTCGACACGACAGGCGAGAGGATTTTCGTTCATGGATATCTCCACTTGGCGGCAGGGTCACGGCCGAGAGAATATCCCGTCTATGGGGGGAATTCCAAGAAATCTTGTCGAACAAGGACATTGCGAGCAGGAAGAAGAAGACTTGCTTGATGGGATGGATGGGCCGGTTCGGGTCCGCAAAAAAACCGCGATTTTTTTCCCAACAGGGAAGAAACCTCCTTCGTTAAGCAACTATACAGATGACGACGCAGGCTGACAGGGAGAGTGGCGACTTGGCGTCCAACGACCTGGAGACCGTGGCGAAGGCCCGACAGGGCGACTCTGCGGCCTTCCATGAGTTGGTGGACCGATACGGCGCCTATTTGTTTGGATTGGCTGTCTCCCTGGCCGGCAACGCTGCGGACGCAGAGGACATCGTGCAGGAAACGTTTGCGGGCGCATTTCGCGGGTTGGTGGCCTTTCGAGGCCGAGCCTCCCTCAAGACCTGGCTGACGCAGATACTCCTCCGCCAGGCGGCTGTCCATCGGCGGGGACGGCGGCGGTTCCTGAGTTTCTTAGCCGCCAGATCGTCGTCGGTCCCCGAACATGCGCCTTCGGCCTCTCCGTCGTCGGACGCTCGCATGGACGTTGCGGCGGCTCTGGATGCTTTGTCGCTGGAACACCGTCAGGTGGTGGTCCTGCGTGAGTTCCAGGGCCTTTCTTACGAGGAAATCGCCGAAGTGCTCTCCGTGCCGCAAGGCACGGTGGAGTCCAGGCTTTTTCGCGCCCGCCGGGCGCTTCAGGAATTGTTGAGAGGCTACCTTGTCTGAAGAAAACCCAGCCAATGGAAGCCCACCCCGATCCGGGAAGGAGCAGCCCATGCTCGAATGCGGATATTGCGAGAAACTCAGCGCCTATCACGACGGCAGACTCGACGCGACGGCCCGGTCGATGTTGGAGCAGCATCTGGGCCATTGTCCGGTCTGCACGCCCGAGCTGGATCGCCTGGGTAGGCTTTCGGCTTTGTTGAAGGGCGCGGGGGCTGTGGAGATGCCGGTGGGGGCGATGCGGCGGTTCCATGCGACGGCGGAGGCGGCAGGTTCCTTCTCCTTGAATCGCCTGGCCGAGGCTCTTACGGCGGTGGCGGCGACGATTTTGGTGGCCTGCGGCTTGTGGATGTGGAGCCTGTCGATGACGGGCAGATCCACCAGGGCGCCTGTCTGGGAGGCGTCGGTGCTTCAGCGTCCCAGCGAGACGCCCGCCGGACAGGAAGACCAATTTGCCGTGTGGGTCGTACAGGACTTGTCCTTGGAGAACGGACATGACTCGAACTAAGGTGATCCTGCTGGTTTGTTTCGTGGCGGCCTTCGCCGCAGGCGGAGCATTGGGCCTGGTGGCGGGCAAGGCCCACCACCGTCCGCGCGACCGGTCCTGGCTGATGGCCGAACTGAACCTAACCGCCCAGCAGCGGGAACAGATGCGACAAATCTGGTCGGAGACAATGGAGGCATCCGCCAGGCAACACGAGGAACAGCGACGGGCCATCGCCCAGCAACGCGACGAGGCCATCGCCTCGCTGCTGACAGCCCAGCAGCAACCCAAGTATCAGCAGATACTTGCGGACTATGACCGCCGTATCGAGGAATTGGTTTCGCAGCGAAGACACGCCTTCGATCAGGCGGTCGAGCAGACCAAGCAGATCTTAACTGCCGATCAGGCCAGGCAGTATGACGAATTGCTCAAGAGGCAGCGGGACAGGGCCCCCGGCGGCCCGGGCAGGCCCCAGCCCTGGGGCGAGGGACCGTACCCGCGACACGGTGGTCCCAGGGGCGCTACTAGCAGCCCCTCTTCCAGTCAACCGTACGCTCCCCTTGGTGGGGAGTGATTTTCGGACCGTATCTCTAGAAACTCCATGAAAGGAGCCAACAATGTTCAATCGCAAGGCAGTGGTGATTCTGATGTGTGTTGCCGCGATCGGCCTGTTCTATGTGGGACAGGCTATCTGCCAGGAAGCTCAGGAAGACCGCGGCGACCAGCAACAGCAGAACCGCGGGCGCAACGGAAGAGACCCCGCGCAGATGCGCCAGCGGATGATGGACCGTATGAAGGACACCCTCGGGGCCACCGACGAGGAGTGGAAGGCCCTGGGACCGAAGGTCGAGAAGGTCATGACCCTGTCGATGGATGCGCGCGGCGGGATCGGGATGATGATGGGCCGTGGCATGATGGGGCGCAATCGTGGCGGCCAGGACGCCTCTTCGCGACCGGCGCGGGATAATCAGTCTCAGCCTCAGTCGGAAGTAGCCAAGGCCACCCAGGCCCTCTCGGCTGTGCTGGACAAGGGCGATGCCGCTCCAGATGAAATCAAGACGGCGCTGACGAAGCTCCGCGACATCAAGGCCAAGGCCAAGACCGACCTTGAAGCGGCGCAGAAAGACCTGCGCGAGGTACTGTCCGTTCGACAGGAAGCCCGGCTGGTCATGATGGGAATGCTGGACTAACCGAATACGTTGAACTTCTCCCCGCCGCCCGCGACGGCTGATTATGCCCGACCGGGCGGCGGGCGGGTGGTTCCTAGCGAGAACGTCCATTGGAGAACCGGCTATTATCCAAGATGGAACGAGCGGGCCTGCTGTCCGAGCAGGACGCCCGCGCCGTTGAATCGCTGATGTCCCAGGGCCATACCATCGACGAGGCGCTGGCCTCAACCGGTGCTGCTGCCCAGGAGGCGATCCTTCGTTTTCTGGCCGGCGAGTTCGACATCCCGTACGTCGATCTGGAGTCGAATCCGCCCGCCAAAGAATTCCTCTCACAGTTTCCCGTTCGCATTCTTATGACGCATCGCTTGCTGCCCCTTTGTAGTCGGGACGGCGCGGTGCTGGTGGCCACCAGTAAAATTTTCGACACAACGGGCCTGGACGAACTGAGGCTCGTCAGCGGTCTGGAACTTCGCCCGGCCTTGGCGACGGCCTCCGAGATCGACCGCTACCTAAAGAGCCTCTTGGGCGTCGGGGCGGACACGCTCCAATCCCTGGTTTCCGAGGCCGCCGAGGCGGGCGTCCAGGTTCTGGACCGCCAGGACGACGAGGATGTGGACCTGGCTTCGGCCGCCGAGGACGTCTCGATCATCACCTTCGTCAACCAGGTGCTTGCCGAGGCCATTGAACGCCGGGCCACGGACGTTCACTTCGAACCCTTCGAGGATTCCTTCCGCGTGCGATACCGCGTGGACGGCGTGCTTCAGGAGGCCAATATTCCCCCTGAGGTCCGCCGATTCCAGCCGGCGATCGTGTCGCGCCTTAAGATACTCAGCCGCCTGGACATCGCCGAGAAGCGCCTTCCCCAGGACGGGCGCATCAAGCTGCGGGTAGCCTCGCGAGAAATCGACGTGCGCGTCTCGGTGATCCCCATGTTGCACGGGGAGGCGGTGGTGCTCCGCCTGCTGGACCGAAGCGCCACGCTGCTTGGAATGGAGCATCTGGGCATGGCCCCGCGGGACCGCCGCACGTTCGAGCGAGTCCTGGAAATGCCCCACGGAATCGTGTTGGTCACAGGGCCTACCGGAAGCGGAAAGACCACCACGCTCTACGCCGGACTGTCGCGGATCAACGACGTACAGCGGAAGATCGTGACCATCGAGGACCCCGTCGAATACCACCTGGGCGGCATCAACCAGATTCAGGTGGCAACCAAGGCCGGGTTGACCTTCGCGCGCGGGCTGCGGTCGGTGCTGCGGCATGATCCAGACGTGATCCTCATCGGCGAGATTCGCGACCGCGAGACAGCGGAGATCGCCGTGCAGGCCTCGCTGACGGGACACCTGGTCTTTTCCACCCTTCACACCAACGACGCCCCCGGCGCCTTGACCCGGCTGGTGGACATGGGCATCGAACCGTTCCTGGTCGCCTCGTCACTGGAGATGGTCCTGGCCCAGCGGCTCGTCCGGCTGATCTGCACAGATTGCAAGGAGACGTTCGTCCCTCCCGACGCTTCGGCGCTGCGGGCGGAGTTTGGCGGGGATATGCCCGAGGTGCTGTATCACGGGCGGGGATGCCGCCAATGCCAGGGAACCGGTTATCACGGGCGAACGGGCATCTTCGAGATCATGCCCGTCAATGAAACCCTCCGCGCGATGATCCTGGAGAGGGCCTCCGCCGGGGACATCCGCAAGGAGGCCGCCAGGGGAGGCATGAGCAGTCTGCGAGAGGATGGCTGGCGGCTGGTCCGGATGGGAAATACCACGCTGGAGGAGGTCCTGCGGGCGACCAAGGAGGACCGTCTCAACAGCAATGGGAACAAGGCCGTCGAAGCAGCCGTGACAGGCCCCGATGGCGCCCTTGCCCAGGCGGGGGATGAATGATGCCCGTCTACGAATACATAGCCGTTGACGCTTCCGGGCAGAATACCTCCGGAAATATTCCCGCGCCTAACCGCTCCGCCGCACTGAACGAGATCGGCCGCAAGGGACTCATCCCAATCAAGGTGCTGGAGCAGCCGGCTGTCCTTAGAAAGGAAGCGGTTCGGCCTGGCGGCGGGGGACGGGTCTCGGCGGTCGCCGCCGAGGCGTTCACACGCGAACTTTCCAATCTGTTGTCGGGGGGGGTTCCGCTCAGCAGGGCGTTGCACATCCTGGCCCGCGAGGCTTCCAGCCCGGCAGCCAAGAAACAATGGGCCGCGATCCACGACGATGTGGTCGGTGGAATACCCCTGGCCGATGCAATGGCCCGCTGTCCGCGGTCCTTCCCTCCCGTGCAGGTGGCGATGGTGCGGGCCGGGGAGGCCGGTGGATTCCTCGACGTGGTCCTGTCGCAAATCGCCGACTTCCGCTCGCGGGAGCGCGACCTCAAGTCCAGGGTTCGCAGCGCCATGGCGTATCCCATGGTGCTGGCCGTGCTGGCCACCGGGGTGCTGATCTTCCTGTTGACGTTCTTCATTCCCCGTTTCTCGGGCATTTTCTCGGAATTCGGCGCCGCATTGCCCGCCCTGACACTTGCGATCGTCGCAGCCAGCGGCTTTATCACCAAGTATGGTTTGTTTCTGGTGGGGTTGCTGGTGGTGGCCGTGGTGCTGTCCCGCCGGGCGCTCAAGAGCGAGTCAGGCCGGCGATTGATGGAACGGACGCTGTTGGCGGTTCCGGGGCTGGGGCCAGTAATGGCGAGGTTTGCGCTGGTGCGATTCTGCCGGATGTTGGGCACGCTGCTGGGGGCTGGAGTGGCCATGGTGACGTCGCTGCGGGTGGCCAGGGAGGCCATTGGAAACCAGACCCTCGCCGATGCCGTGACCGCATCCATCGAGGAAGTCCAGCGCGGAGCAAGCCTGTCGGGAAGCCTGGCCAAATGCCCTGCTCTGTTCCCACCCTCAGTGGTCGAAATCATCGCCATCGCCGAGGAGAGCAGCCGGTTGGACGCGGAATTGTTACGCCTGGCTGTAGTCAATGAGGCCGAATTGGACCGCCGCCTCCGCACGTTGGTGGCACTGGCGGAACCGGCCATGTTATTCGTGATGGCCGCCCTTGTGGGCACCGTCGTCATCGGCATGTTGCTGCCGGTGTTCACCCTTCAGGATTATATTCGCTAATGAGGAAATCCATGAACATCCCACGGAAGCGCGCGTTGAATAGGCCGGTGGACCGGACCACGGGCGGTGGTTTCACCCTCATCGAACTGCTGCTGGTGCTGGTGATCCTGGCGGCGCTGGCGGCGATCGTCGTCCCCAAGTTTACCAAGCGGTCGGAGCAGGCCAAGATCACCGCCGCGGGCACCGACATCGCCAATATCGAAGTGGCGCTGGACGCCTTCGAGGTCGATTGCAGCCGACACCCCACTGCGGAAGAAGGCATCCGAGCGCTGTTGGAACAGCCCGCCAACACCGACGGCTGGCGGGGGCCTTACCTCAAGAAGGGACTGCCCAAGGACCCTTGGGGGAACTACTACGTCTATCGTTGCCCCGGGCAACACAACACCACTGGCTACGATCTGTACTCTTTTGGTCCAGATGGCCAGGACGGTGGAGGCGATGACATTGACAACTGGTCGCAACCATAGCGCCCACCCCGGGCGCCGCGTACCAACTCGGAAGGTTTCCGGCGGCTTTACGCTGCTGGAACTGATTCTGGTGCTGGCACTGATCAGCATGACACTGGCGATGGTTTCCCCGTCGCTGCGTGGATTCTTCGCCTCGAGGCAGAGCGCCGATGCGGCCATGCGCGTGGTCTCGCTGAGCCGCTGGGCGCGATCTGAGGCCGTCTCGCAAGGCCATCCCTGCCGTCTGAATGTCGATCCTCAGCGGCGCGCCTGCTGGGTGACCGTGCAGCGAGCGGGGGCGTTCGTTCCTGTCGACGGAGACCCTGGGCGAGAGATACCGATGCCCCAGGGCGCCCAGGTGCGGCTGCGGACGAGTGGGAGCGAACCGACACCGGAGTATGTGCGGTTCGATCCCAGTGGAAGAAGCGACACTGCCGCCATCGAGATAACCGGCCAGGGCGGCGAGGTGTTCCTTGTCGCCAATGCCTCGCCCACCGAACCGTTCCGCGTGTCAGGCCCGACGAAGGACTCACAACCATGACATCGCGTGGACATTCCCGAATTCTTCGTCGAGGCGGTTTTACGCTGGTGGAGATCCTCGCCACCCTCACGCTGGCGACGATCGTGTTGCCCAGCGTCATGCAGGGCATATCGCTGAGCCTGGCGACGGCGGAGCAGGCGCGCCGGCAGGTGCAGGCGGCAAGCCTGGCCCACGGTAAATTGTCGGAATTGGTCGCCACCGCTCAGTTGCAGCATGACGTCCTGAGCGGAGATTTCGGGACGGATTGGCCGGACTACCGCTGGGAGGCGCGTCTGGGCGACTGGGACAACCCGGCGTTGCGCCAACTGGACGTAACGGTTTTCTGGCGACAACTTGGGAGAGACCGTAGCGTGACAATGACGACGCTGGTTTACACAGGAGGCTCACTGTGAGAGACCACCGAGGGGGATTCACGCTCCTGGAGATACTGATGGCCACCGCTATGACGGCCGTGCTGGCCGGCTCCCTGTATGCCAGCCTTTATATCGCTTTCAGGGCCAAGGAAAGCGCGATGCGGTCCGTTGAGTCCCCCCGCGCATCTCAGGCGGCTTTTGAAATGCTTCGACAAGACATTGCCTCGGCGGTCGTGCCCACGGGATTGCTGGCGGGACCTTTTGTCGGCGCCAACGCGACGGTTTCGCCTGATAGCGAGGGCGACACATTATCGTTGCACACTGTTTCCGCAGATGTTGAAACCTCCTTTGGCGAGGGTGACATCCGCCTGGTGGAGTACTTCTGCCAAGTCGATGAGGATGCCAACGGCAGCACCCTGATTCGGGCGGTCACAACGAACCTGCTCAGTACCCGCCAGGTCGAACCGGTCCAGGAAGTCGTCTGCCGGGGCGTCAAGGAGTTTCACCTGCGATACTTCGATGGTACGGCCTGGCAGGATTCCTGGGACTCCACCACCCGCAATAACGTGCTTCCGACGGCAGTGGAGGTGACACTCGAATTGAAGGAACCCACGGCGAAATCGCAAGATCAGTCCGGCTACCGCATGACGCGAGTCTTGTTGGTTCCCTGTGGCCAGGCGGTCCCGGATGAAACAACCGATACCGCGGGGGGAACCTCATGAAAAGGCAGGCGGGACATCTCCATGAGCGGTGGGGGAAACCGATGGCAGGCCCGCGTTCGCGGCCCTTGGGACCAGGGAAACGAAGCCGGCGGGGAACGATCCTGATCGTCACCATGTGGATCCTGATGGCGCTGGTGGGACTGGTGCTGGTGCTGGGACGGTCCATGCGAGTCGAGGGCGGTTGTTCCGCCAACGAAGCAGCCGCCCTAGCGGCCGACGCCATCGAGCAGGGGGCCATCCAATACGTGTTGGTAAACGTGGATTCGCTTCAAGGCGCCGTGCCCTCCGAAACCGACATGCCCTGCCAGGCCGTTCGATTGGGCGACGGGGCCTTCTGGATCATCCGCGACAATTCCGACAACGATCGCGAATACGCCTTCGGCGTTGTGGACGAGGCGTCGAAAGTGAACCTCAACAGGGCCGACGCGAACATGCTGTCGCGTCTGCCGGGCATGACCGCCGATCTGGCGGCATCGATTGTCGATTGGCGCGATCCCGATGAAGTGCCCTCCCAGGGCGGGGCCGACAGCTCCTATTACATGCTCCTGGATGATCCATATCAGAGCAAGAAGTCCCCGCTGGAGACGGTTGAGGAGCTGCTCCTGGTGGCGGGGATGAGCCGGGAGATTCTCTACGGCGAGGACACCAACCGCAACGGCGTACTGGACATCAACGAGGACGATGCCAACGATACCGAGCCGCCCGACAACCGTGACGGCCGGCTGGACAAAGGACCGGGGCCTTTCGTGACCGTCTACAGCAGAGAGCGCAACGTTCCCGCCGCCGGGAATCCGCGGATCAACGTGGATGACGTCAAGCAGACCGACGATTTGATCAAACTGCTACAACGCAAAGACAACAGGACCAGGGACCAGATACGCAGTCAAATACAGCAGATACGCGAGCAAATCCCGGGTAGACGGTATGGGAACATCCTCCGCTTTTATGACTGCTATTGCCTCCGCACCCCCAACGGGTGGACGGTGTCCGATTTCCTGGCCATCGCCGGACGGATCACCGCAGCGGGAAGCGGAGGATCTTCCCAGGGGTTGATCAATGTCAACACGGCGCCGCGTGAGGTGTTGACCTGCCTTGGACTGGGCGAAAACGACGTTTCGGCCTTGCTGGCCAAGCGGGCGGACGGTTCAGCCGATCCTAACAGCATCGCGTGGGTGTTGCAGGCATTGGGGAATTCCGCCACGGCGGCCCGGATCGGCGATTACATCACGACGCGGTCATATCAGTTCTCAGCCGACATCGTCTCGCTGGCTGGAAACGGGCGGGCCTTCCGGCGATGCCGGATCGTCGTGGATGCCAGTAACAGCCCGCCGAAAGTGGTCTACCGTC
>PMBX01000222.1:3712-3932 GCA_003153915.1 Phycisphaerales bacterium | reverse complement strand
AATTCGTAAACCAGGTATTCCTTGCTCGGGTCGAGCCGGAGATCCCTGGCGGCGTCCAGCTTCGCGGTGAATGTCTGCGGCGGCCGGTTGCGGGCGGCTTTGTTGGTGTAATTGAAAACGGCCACCACGTTCCACTTGCCGAAAGGCCGCTCGACGGGCATGTTCCACACCTGCGCCGGCCGGCGGACGAACAGGTCCACGGGGTAGGACACATCCATGG
>PMBX01000222.1:3147-3617 GCA_003153915.1 Phycisphaerales bacterium | reverse complement strand
TAGAAGAAGCGGTTCGCCGTGCCGAGCACCGTCTCGCCGAGCAAACCCGTAAAGTCCTTGCCGGCCAGTTGCGACCCGAGCTCTTCGTACCCCTGGTCCGCGTCTTCCGAAACCCGGAGAATATCGACGATTCCGTAGGAGTGATCCACCGGCTGCATGTTCGACCGGATCACCACGCGNNGGCAGCTTGTCGACCGCCTCCCGCCAGATCATTCCCTCGGTGCGATAGGTCTCCAGCCCGGTCATGAACGGGTCGTATTGCCCCGGCCAGACATCCCACCAGTCCGCGAAATCCATCTCCACGCGGCCGGTTTCGTTCTTATGGTCGCCCAACCATTGCTGCACGCGTTCCTTCTCGAGCTTGATCGTAGTGGGGTTCGAGAAATCGATGACCTTTTCTCCGCCGTATTTCACGGTACGGATCGGCAGGAAGCACTCGGGCGGCAGGTTGACCCTGCCGCGGCCTGCCG
>PMBX01000222.1:1602-3041 GCA_003153915.1 Phycisphaerales bacterium | reverse complement strand
ACCAGCGCCGCCACGGCCGCCACCGCCGCTGCCCGACATCCAGGAGTGGAACCTGCTGTAGTCGGCCGCCACCCACTCGCGGTCTTCGAGGTTGATTGGCTTGCGCTGCTTGAGGCGAACGTCATGGGCGATCGCGATCAGGTCGCCCTGATGCTCCATGGCCCGCAGCGCATCGGTGTTGAAGTCGATGAGCAGNNTCTTTCCGGTCCAGCCCGACCACACGTCAAATCGCGACGCCCCCTTCAGCGCCGTCACGTGCCCCATCAACAGGCTGTTGCCGGTGTTCGAGGCCTGCACCACCTGATTCACCTCGTACGATTTGGGCGTGATCAGGTTGATCACCGGTCCCAACTCGTACTCGTCCCGGTTGCGGGAATGCGTCCCCAGAGAGATCCACGCATCGACGGTTCCCCCCAGCCGCGCGTCGCTGGAAACGAAGTAGTCCATTTCGCCCACTTCGACTGGTTTACCGGTGTTGTTCGTCCGGCCCAGGCTGACCAGGATGTCCGTGTTGGTCTTGCTAACGGAAATCCGATACTCGAAATCGAGTTGGCCGGCCTTCTTGCCGCGCAGCGTAACGGTCTCGAACGCCCCGAGGGTGTTGGAGTCGTTTCTGTTCACGGAGTTCGTCACCGTCCAGCCGGAGGGGTCGTCACCCGGCAGAAAATGGACATTGTTCATCTGCATCTCGCTGCCCTTGACCTGCGCCGACCAGCGGCACGCTGCAGGCTCCACAGTGACGGCCAGGTTCTTTGTGTCTACCTTGATGGCAGGCGGCGCTGCGGCTCGCGCCGGCAGGAACGGGAACAGGAACAGCGCCAGAACATAGGCGTCGACAAATCTAGTTTGAGTACGCATGATCTCTCCTCGCAAAATATCGTTAACAGCTGCTCTATGCACTGCCAAATCGTAGGCTCTAGGAGAACAGGAATTCAGAACCCACTCGGGCGCACCCAGAAACTCTCTTGCCAGACGCCGCCAGCCGGGACGCTCTGGAGTTCCTTGTAGAGTCCCTTCTGCGCCAGGTTGGTTGCATCGGTGATACCCGCCATCGGCTCGAAACAGATGAAGTTGCGGCTTTGCGTCCCGCCGCGTCCCCCTCCGCCCACGCCCGGCGTTTGGGAGGAAGCAGGCCTTGGATTTGGCGCCCAAATCACCGACGCTCGGTAGTTGGGGCCGAACATGACGTCCAGTTGCTGGCTCTTGCCCTTGACCGACATCACAGCGTTGCCCGAGGAGTCCCGCACCAGATCTCCGAAAACGTGATCCAGGTCATAGTCCTTCAACGCGATCGATTGTGGATTGGGGAAGAGCTTCTCGATGGGGCGCGTCTCGCCGGTCGGTATCTTCTCCGGGGAAAGCAGCCACTCCGCCCGCGCGCCGACACGGACGGTCCACTCGTCGCGCTGGGAATCGGACAACTGGAAATAGGGATGGAA
>PMBX01000222.1:0-1477 GCA_003153915.1 Phycisphaerales bacterium | reverse complement strand
TGGGAATCTTGCCGCGCACATTGCCCAGTTCCATGTTGAAGATGTACTTCTTCCCGTTGGCATAAAAGGCCTGCTCATCCAGGCGGTTTGCCCACGGGCCGAGGAACGGAATGCCGCTCAGGCCGGGCCGTTTCCTGAAGTCGTCTACGGAGGCGTAAGGGAAACGCAGTACCTCCGTGCCCTTTACCTTCATCGAAATCCCCACGTTCCCCACCGCCGGCAGAACCGACACGGTGGTCTGTGACGCGGCGTCCACCAATTGAACGACGTCGCCGTCGCGTTGAATGGAGTACTGCGCCAGGGCGGGGAGCGCGCACAGCATCAATGCGAGAACAAGTTTCTTTGCGCAACCTATAGCCGACATACGTCTCTTTCTTCTCCCTTGCCGCTCCCTTGTTGGGATTGGCTTACGGCGCAGCTACCGCGGCGGCCCGCACCCTCGTCCCGTGACCCAATTGCCGTCGTCGTCGAAATGCGGATAGACGCGCGGCCTGGGCCGCGCCGCCCCGTGTGGCGGCGATGCGCGGCCATACCAACTCCGTAATCGCCAGGGGACCAGGCGAGTTCCAGTTGACCTTCGCCAGCGCAACAGGGGCCGGGGCGGTCCGCTCCCGCACCACGAGCCCGGCTTTCTGCGCCGCAGCCGCAATCGGGCGATTGGCGCCGGCAGCTCCGTCAAGCAACAGGCAATTGATGGGGCTTCCTTCCACCAGCCTAAGCAGGCTGGGATCCGTCCAATCGGCAGGCCACCGGAACGGTATAAGATGTTTGGGCGGGGCTGCTTCGGGCACTTGATATCTCTGGGCTCGTCAGATGGCACAACTTCAGTTTCCTCGTCCTCCGCGACCGCCTCCGCCGCGGCCCATGCCGGCGACCCGCGACCGCGCGGCGAGAATCAGGTCGGGGGGCTGACCTTCTTTGGCGTGGCTGTAGTAGCCGACCTGCGTCCCCGGTTTGAACAGGAATGCCGCGCCTTGCGTCACGGGGTGACGCACTTCTTTGCCGTCCGGGTCCAGGCCAGCTACCATGTCGCCGCTGCCCCTCAGCAAAAGGTAGACTTCCTCCTCCGTGGCGTGATTGTGCGGGATGTTCGTCCCTCCCGGCGAGAAATCCATGATAAACAGGCTGTTCATTACATACGCCGCGGACAGTTTGTCTCGTTGGCTGCTGGTGAAGCCCATCAGCAGCTTGAACTGCGTAGTCGGACCATGTTGACCCAGGATCTGCCGTTGGACATCGTCGGCGTTCGCCAGCATCAGCTTCGGCGTGGGCTTGACCTGAGTTTCGGCGGGAATTCTGTAGCCCATCACGACTACCTTGACCGATGCGTTCGAGGAATTCGCAATCCCATGCCTGACCCCCACGGGCAGGTACATGAAGTCATTCGCCTTGATGGGCGCTTTCTCGTCGCCGTAAAGCAGCGTCCCGCTGCCTTCCTCAACGAAATAGAGCTGCTCTTCGGCCGGGTAACTCACCA
>PMBX01000196.1:5400-7570 GCA_003153915.1 Phycisphaerales bacterium | reverse complement strand
ATCAGGCCGCGCTGGCCGAAGCCGATCGGGGTGATGATGTCGACCATGCGCATGGACACATCCTTGAGGCCCTGGACCTCGAGCCAGATGCGCTTAAGCGGGTAATACGGGGTGAGTTCCTCGAAGGGCACCACCTTGGAAATCTCGGACGGTTGGCCGCCCATGACCTTCTTGATGGCCACGACAGTCGGGCAGCGTTCATTGCCCGACGGGGCCTGGCACTGCACCTCGACGTAGTGGCCGCGCTTCAGCCCAAAATGCCGGGCGAAGATGTCGGGCAGGAAGGCGTCCTCTGGGTAGAGCCGGTAGTTCACATCCTCGTGGACGATGAAACCAAAACCCCGGTCCGTGACGTCGACGTAGCCGCGGTCCAGCAGCGGAATCTTCAACTCGGCGGCGGCCAGGAACACCTGGGTCAGGAGTTGCTTGCGGTTGGGCGCGCCCTCGAACTTCGCGCCCATTTTCCGGGCGAAGACGGTGAGTTCGGCCAGTTTCAGCGCATAAAGCTCGTTGAGCCAGATGGGCTCGTCCTTCCCGGTGGCGATCTCGGCGGCGACCTGGTCGACGGATTCAATCGTGGGAAAACGGCCCGGATCCGGCAAGTCGCCGTAGATGACGACTTCTTTGGGCGGGAGCGGTTGTGGCGGCTTGTTGCCACTGGGCTGGAAGTTGGGTTTGCCCCACTTGCCGCCCCCGCCGCCGCCACCACCGCCGCCACCACCGCCCTGGAAATTCTTGCCGCGCTGGCGCCGGTTCCATTTGCCGCCGCCACCACCGTGCTGTTGCTGCGGATAGCCGCCGCCGTTGCCACCACCACCGCCCTCGTCGTAGTTGCCTTGGCCACCGCCCTGCTGGGTCGGGGCCTGATCGTAACCACCAGACGAGGCCTGTTGGGACTCCGATTGCGGGGCGGAAGGCGGAGGTTCGGACGCCGGGGCCGGAGCCGGGGCTTCTACGCGAACGGGTTCCGGGGCCGGAGGAGGAGGTGGCGGCGGCGGGGCTGCCGGAGCGGGAGCCGGGTCGTCGCGATAGGCCTTTTCCTTGGCCGCGACCGTCTTGGCGGGCTTCTTGCCGCCACGAATGAGGCGGGAGCGGGCGGGACGTTTGGCGGCGGTAGACTCGGTGGAGTCGTCGGGTTTGCTGTTATCCTCGGCGGATTTAGGGGGGACTGACATGTGGGCGGGCGTTGGGCCCGGAGGGGTGGGATTGCAAGAGGCGATCAGCCAGGGCATTGACCTGTTCTCGGAGAAAGTCGGGGGAACCGTCGTTCAGGAGAACATGGTCTGCCAGCTCGCATTTTCGGGCCAGTGGCAGTTGCTTGACCAAGCGCTGGCGGGCCTGTTCCGGGGGAACGCCACGCGACTCCAGCCGCCTCAATTGTGTCGCGGAGTCTGTGGTCACACAGACGGTGAAATCAAACCAATTCTCCAGTCCTTTTTCAAAGAGCAACGGCACCTCCACCATGAAGGCCACCCCCGACTCGGCGGCGAAGATTTCCTGCCAGCGGGCCAGCAGGCGCGGATGCAGCAATTCCTCCAGCCAGGCCAGCGCGGCCGGGTCGGCAAACACCTTTTGGGCGATCTGGTCCCGGCGGATCTGCCCGTTCTTGGAAATCATGGCCGGACCCAGCCTGGTCCGGATGGCCAGGGCGACATCAGGGCTGGGCAGGAGCTCGTCGCGAATCACCTGATCGGCGTCCAGACGGCGGAATCCTCGCTCGGCAAACAGGGCGGCGGCCGTTGATTTCCCACATCCCATCCCGCCCGTCAGCCCAACGATCAGGTTGGTGCGGTTAACCATTTCTTCTATGCCCCGACAATGGGCTTGCTGCAGGTGGGGGGCAACCCCTATTTCCTCGGGACGGATGGTCTTACCCCACTCCATCGATACGAAGAATACCACCGCTGTGGTCCAGGCGGTAAAAGAAGCCTTCGTGGAAATCGGGGCGGAAGCCAGTCATCCCCTGCTGGAGCGCCTCTTCCAGGATGTCCAGGAGATGTTTGAGGGTAAGTATGCCGGGTACCAAGGCATTGACATGCAGTACCACAACTTTGAGCACACCTTGCAGGCCACGTTGTGTCTCGTGCATATCCTGCAGGGCCGCAGCCGCACGACCGACCGGCCCGTCATCACGGCCCGCACCTGGGAATTGGGGGTCATGGGGGCCCTG
>PMBX01000196.1:0-5387 GCA_003153915.1 Phycisphaerales bacterium | reverse complement strand
CGCAGCAAGATCAGCCAGATTGCCTTTCGTACCGAGGAAGGCCGGCACATGGCCTTTGCCCTCCTGACCGCCGACTACCTGGCGCAAATGAGCGCCCCGGACTACGTCGAGAAACTGCCGGCGCTGTTCAAGGAGTTCCTGGAAGCCTTCGAGTTCGAACAAGTGCCGATGGAAAAGCGGCCCTACCACAACCTCCGGCAACTGCTGGAGAAGACCCCGGGGTTCTGGTCGAATCTTGTGCGCCCCATGCTCGACTTCGAGGCGGGCGGCGTGTATCGCTATTTGTCGACAGCGGGCCAACCCAATTCCTATCTGCTGGCCGTTGAGGCCAATTTGGCCGAGGTCCATCGGTTGTTGCAGGCGGAAGTGGGCTAAACTCCACCTTCCTACTCAGTCCCCTGTCCATGTTAGCCACTATCGGCTCAGCCGCGTTGCTGGGCATTGATGCCGTTCCGGTCCAGATCGAGGTCAATACCGGTGAAATCGGCACCCCCGACCTGATCCTCGTCGGCCTGCCCGACACCGCCGTGAAGGAATCTGAAAACCGGGTGTTCTCCGCGCTGAGCAATTCCGGTCTGCGGATGCCCAAGTCGCGCACGACCATCAACCTCGCCCCGGGCGACCTGCGCAAGGAGGGCGCGATCTATGACCTGCCCATCGCCCTTGGCATTCTCGTGGCCACCGGCCAGCTCGCCTGCGACCGGCTGGCCGATTTTATCATCGCGGGCGAATTGAGTCTTTCCGGCGCCACCCGGCCCATCAAGGGCGGGCTCGCCATGGCCGTCCTGGCGCGTGAGTGCGGCCGCAAGGCCATTCTCCTGCCGCCCCTTGCCGCCCAGGAGGCGGCGCTGGTCGAGGGCATCAAGGTTTACGAGATCGCCTCGCTTGACCAGGCCCACCGGTTCCTCGGGGGTCAGCTGACGCTGTTTCCCCTCACCACCCCGCGCCGGGCCACCGCCGCCCCCCGGCCGGAGGGTGAACCGGACTTCGCCGACATCAAGGGCCAGCATGCCGTCCGCCGGGCGGTGGAGATCGCCGTCGCCGGCGGACACAACCTGCTCATGATCGGGCCGCCCGGCTCCGGCAAATCCATGATCGCGCGCCGCATCCCCGGCATCATGCCGCTGCCGACCTTGGAGGAATACCTCGAGATCCTCCGCATCCACTCGGCGGCGGGTCAGACCATGCAGGGCGGCCTGCAGTTTTTCCAGCGTCCCGCCCGCGCGCCCCACCACACGATCTCCGACGTCGGCCTGCTCGGCGGCGGGGCCATTCCCGGCCCGGGGGAGATTTCCCTCGCCCACCACGGCGTGCTGTTTCTTGACGAGCTGCCCGAGTTCCAACGCACCGCCCTCGAGGTGCTGCGGCAGCCGCTGGAAGACGGCCACGTGACCATCTCCCGCAGCGCCGGCAAGGTCACCTTGCCCTGCCACTTCATGCTGGTGGCGGCCATGAACCCCTGCCCCTGCGGCTACCTGGGCGACCCGCGCCACGAGTGCCGCTGCTCGCCGTCGCAGATCCAGCGTTACCGGGCCCGCATCAGTGGTCCGCTCCTCGACCGGATCGACCTGCACGTCGAGGCGCCCGCCCTGTCCTTCGCGGAACTGCGCAACGACCAGGGCGGCGAGCCGTCCGCCGTGATGCGCGAGCGCATCGACACCGCCCGCCAGCACCAGCTCATCCGCTTCCGCGGCACCAAGCTGACCTCCAACTCCCGCATGGCCCCCTCGCAGATCAAGCGCTTCTGCGCCATCGACAGNNCTCGCCGAGGCTGAATCCATCCAGGCTCCGCACCTCCTCGAGGCCATCCAGTACCGCTCGCTGGACCGGAATGTGTTTTATTGATGTCACGCCTAAGCGGGCGACCGCTGGGCAACCTGTCTGCGGGTAGACGGGAGGCCCGATACAGGGGCTTGCTTCGAAAGCGGGTCACTACCCTCGCAATCTCAGCGCTGGCAAATCTGCACGGAGCCCAAGGGCAATTCGATCGGCGTTATGTGGACGCATCCGCAGAGTGAACGTTTGGGCTGCAATCAAACATTCTTGAACATCCAAGCTCCCGCGACCGCACCGGCGACCAGACCGGCGGCAAGGAGCCACCAACCCAAACGGCTCGGCACCTCGACCGGCATGGGGCGGGAGCCGGCAGCCGGACCCGATTCCAGGAGACCGACGGACGGCGGAACTGGCGCGACTTTGGACGCGCTCAGCTGTTCGGTGTCCGTCGGCCCCCGCATCAAAGTCTCGCCGCGCAGGGTTCCCTGGACGAGCAGGGCTTGCACATGCCGCACGAAATCCGCGCCGACCTCGCCCCGGTTCAGCCTGGTCCAATGGACATGGAGAAACGAACGCGGCACGAGCGCGTTGCGCTCGAGGATGTTGTCCACCGCGACGGGGGCGAGAAACGGCGTTTCCAGCGCCATCCGCCGCATCCGCTCATCGGCCAGTCGCCACTCGAGACGGAAATATCCCTCGCGCCGCCCCTGGGATTGGGCCGAGATGATCGGCAGGAACACCGTGCAATTGTTGATCTGGTGCTGAATGCGGGCGTCCCAGACATCACCGCCGCGCAGTTCACTTTGATCGAGCCAGACGACCACCCCGGCGGCACGCAGGGCAGCGGAGATGCTTTTGGCCACGTCGGCATCCTGCGAAGCGTACGAAAGGAAAACGGCGCGAGGATTGGCAGGCATCGGGAAAAACGGTAGCAACCTAACATACGAGATTCTGCCACCTGCGGGATCATTCGGGCAGGCCCTTCGCCGATTTCGCCGCGCCCCCCGCGCCGGGTTTCGCTACGGCTTGCCTGCTCCTGCGAGCCTGTCCGCCTCCGACGGCGTGATGGTGTACCCCGGTGCGATCGGCCGGTCGGCGCGATCATCCAGAATCCACCGACCCCAATCGACGTAAGGAGCGTCGGCGGGTAACGTCGCGAGTGTGCGGCGCACGTCTTCGATCTGTGCGGTCAGGCCGGGATCGTTCACACACGCTTCAGCGTCGTTGATGGACTTTCCCGCAACGGCCGAAGCGAGACGCAACAGCCACTCGGGGGTGGCTTGTCCGTTGGGCAAAGGGGGCGGCACGGGCCGGATATGGATCACGCTTTTCATCAAGTGCGCCCCGGCAAATAGAGTCTGAGACAGGAGGAATTTGCCGTCGGGGCTGAATTGCAGCCCGGACACGCCGAATGCAGAATTTCTTTCGTTGGTGGGTTCCGTGATCTGTTCACCACTTGGCACGTCCCAAACCTCTGCGCCAGCCACCAAACGCGTGCCGTCGCGACTGAAGAACAAGGAACCTTCACCTACTCCCACGGGCACGGTTTTCCCCACCCGCCTCAGCGACACCGCATTCCAGAGGCTCACCCCGCGGGCACCGGCCGTCGCGAGCCAGCGGCCATCGGGAGAAAAAACCGCTCCCGCCGTGTTGTCGGCCGCAATTATCTCAAAGACCGGGCTGGCCGGTTCACCGGTCAGAACATCCCACAGGCGCGCCTCGCCCCACGTGTTCGAAGCCAGCAGCCGCCGGCCGTCGGGACTGAAGTGCGCGGCGGCCGGACTCGCCCGGGAGTTTTGCGGCAAGGTGGTGATCAGTCGGCCGGTCGCGATATCCCAGATTGCCACGGCGCCTTTGGTGTGTCCGGTTACGAGGCGTTTTCCGTCTGCGCTGATGTCGACTGCCTGCGCGACAACCTCGTCGTGCTGGTAGGAAACCATCGGTCCGGCCATCGACCCAGAGGCTAGATCTCGTACACCCACTTCGCGAAGGTCCGGGCTGGCGAACGCCTCGAGCATCCCGTTGGCACTTTGTGGACTGACAGAATCCCAGTGACTATTCGCGTGGCCGGCGAGTCGGATGACGCGGGCGCTGCCTTCGCCGGAAAAATCCCAGGCCTCCCATGGTTCTTCGGGATTGGGCACGACTGCAAATCGAGCATCCGGGCCAAACCATACCGAAGGCGACGAGATCGCTTTCGGATTGGCGACTCGGCTGGCCACATCGCGGCCGGATGCCACATCGAGAACGCGAGTATGATCGGCGGCCAGCCACCGCACGCGCGACGGCGTATCGTGCGTAAAGGCGGCAGCGAGGCCTGGAAACTCCAATGGCCGTGCGGCTCCCCCTCCGACTCGCAGCCAGCGAAGTTCGCCGTGAGCCGTGCCGGCCGCGATCTGCTGGCCGTCGGGAGAAAGCGCGACGACCACGTCGCCATTCTCCTCCAGCGAAGTTTCCTCGGCGACCAATTCGCCCGTCGTCGTGCTCGACAATTGCGCCAGACCCGCCGACGAGACCATCAGGAGCAGTTTGCCGTCCGCGTTCGGAACACAGGCACGAAGATCCCAGGACAATGTCCGCAGATTTTGCGTCAGCCCTTTTTCAAAATCCCACAGCTCCGACGAGTGGGCGCATCCGGCGAATATTCGTCCATCGGGCAAAACTCGGATGGCGCCGGCCATGATCCAGTTTTCCAGGTGCGGCCAGGAGCGCAGGTGCGCGCCCGTGACGACATCAAAGACGTGAATCGCCTCATACGGATCGATCACGGCCAGCTGCCGCCCGTCATTGGAGAAACGCGGGATCAGGTAGGTGTCCGGGTGCCCGATGTGGCGCGCGATCGGAATGGGAGCAACGATCAGTTTGCCGTCCGGCAGTGACCGCAGATGCAAAGCGTCGCCAGTGACTTGGGCGAGCCGCTTGCCGTCGGGGCTGATGTCGGGCCGGCAGCCGGGCAATCCCAGATCGACCACCCGCATCCCCTCGGCCTCGATGGCCAGGTTGGTGTGCTTGTAGCCCATCCCGCCGGAGACCGTGGCCACGAACCACTTCCGATCCAGGTCCCAGCAGGGATTGTAGATGTGGCCGATCTCCGGATTGACGTGCGCCTTGTGCGCTCCGGAGGCCAGGTCGTAGACGAACAGCCCCGTGGTATACGGATCGTTGATGGCGAATCGCTCGCCCCCTTGTTTCAGATATGCGATCGCCTTGCCGTCGGGGCTCCACACGGGCCAGCGGGCGCCCTTGGAGACCAGCTTCCGGCCGGTGCCGTCGAAGTTCATGTAGTACACGTCGCGGGTCCGCGTTTCGCCTTCCCCCTTGTCGACCACGAAGGCGATCTTCGTCCCGTCGGGCGACCAGCTTCCGCCGTAGACCGTGTCGAAGGTCACCGGCTCGGAGAGCAGCAGTTCCTTCTTCTCGACGTCCCAGACCTGGATCTCGCCCATCCGGCCGGGCTGCCCGCCGGTGGCCGCCAGCCGCTTGCCGTCGGGCGAGAACGCCACCGACTCGATCCGCTCGGCCAGCCCGATCAGCCGGGCCGCCTGGCCCGAGCCGTCCGGCTTGGCCAGCACCACCTCGTGGAACCCGGCCACGGCCAGCAACTGTCCATC
>PMBX01000163.1 GCA_003153915.1 Phycisphaerales bacterium | reverse complement strand
GAAGCGAAGCGTAGTTTGGGGGTGACTATCATCACCCCCAAGCAAACGGCGCTTGGGGGTGGCACCACTATAAAATCCTGTGACAACGTACAAGAGCGGTTTAACTATGGATGTTTACGTCCGGCTGGCGAGGCTCCATCCCGCCAGCCTGACAGATGCTTGAACGCGCGGCGAGGCTCCGTCTCGCCGCACGTTCGCTCCTTTGTAACAGGTGCTTAGATGCGAGGTGGAACAAAGCCCCACCGCGCTACCTTACCGCTGAAACCTTTGGAGCCATTCTTTTCCAATGGAACTAGCCGGAAAAACGGCGTTGGTGACCGGCTCAGCGAGGCGGCTGGGTAAGTCGATCGCCCTGGCCTTGGCGCGGGCCGGGGCTGATGTCGCCATCCATTGCCACCGCTCCATCACCGATGCCGCGCAAACTCGCGAAGAAATCGCCGCCCTGGGCCGCCGGGCCGAGGTCTTCCCGGCGGACCTGGCCGATCCGCGACAAATCGAAGAGCTTTTCGCCGCCGTCGCGCGGTCCTTTCCCCGGCTTGACGTTCTGGTCAACAATGCCGCCGTCTATGCCCCCACGCCGATAGAGTCCCTCACGGCAGAACAATGGGACGCCCAGTCCGCCGTCAACGCCCGCGCGCCGGCGTTGTGCATCCGCCACGCTATCGCCCTCATGCCCGCAGGCGGTGCGATCGTCAACATCGCCGATTCATCCGGTCCGTCAGGCCGGGCGGACTACACCGCCTACTGCGCTTCCAAGGCCGCCCTGGCGGCCCTGACCCGCAGCACCGCACTCTCGCTGGCGCGGCGGAATATCCGCGTCAACACCGTCTCACCGGGGGTTGCTTTGTGGCACCAGAACGCCACCGAATCGGAAAAGTCCGCCGTCATCGCCCAAATCCCCATGAAGCGGGCCGGTACGGGCGATGATGTCGCCTCTGCCGTCCTGTTCCTGATCCGTAGCGACTACATTACCGGCCAGGACCTTCGCGTCGATGGCGGATGGCACATGGCCTAACGCCGTTGAGAGCCTTCCTTCCAACCGTTGGCAACGAACAAACCGCCGATGCAATTAACTTTGGATTTTTACACCCGTCTGGCGGGGCTCTGTCCCACCAGCCTAACAGGTGTTTGAACTCGCNNCGGCGGAGGATGCCCAGCGGGCGGACCCACTTGTCCCCATCGACAAACGCCCCATAGGCCAGGTCGCCGTGGTCCACCTCGCGTTGCACGTTGTCCCGCGGAAGGATGCTCACGCCCGCGTTGATCTCCACGGCGCGCTTGAGCAGTTCGGTGTTGTCGAATTCGCTGACGATGTTGACCTCCACCCCGGCTCGCTTGAGCATCTTGTCGATGTACCGCCGCGTGGGGATGTTTTGCTCGAAGCCGACGAACTTCTCCCCGTCAAGGTCCATCACGTCGATGCGGTTTTTTTTGGCCAGGCGGTGCTTGGGCGAGCAGACCATCCCCAGTTCCTCCCGGGCGAAGGGGATGATCTCGATGGATCGGTGCTTCTCGGGATATGCCACCACGCCCAGGTCCATCTCGCCGCTGACCACGGAGGCGTAGATGTGGTTCCAGTCGGTGTATTCGACGTGGAGGTTCACCTCCGGATGGGCCTGGAGGAACTTTCGCACGTATGGGTCCAGCAGGTAGAAGCCCACGGAGTAGATGGTCCCCACGCGGAGCACGCCGCGAACGGCGTCGGCGGCGGACTTGACCTCCCCCAGCAACTGCTCCCAGTTGCGAAGGATAGCCTTGGCGCCGGTGTAGAAGGCCTTGCCCGCCTCGGTGGGGGCCACCAGCCCTCCGCCGCGGCTGATGAGCTGGGTGGAAAGTTCCTGCTCCAGCTTTGCCAGTTGCTGCGAGACTGCCGACTGCGAGACGTAGTTGGCCTCGGCGGCCTTGGAAAAACTCCCCGTGTCCACCAAGTCGCAATAGGTCTTCAGGACGCTGAGATTCATGGGCGCGGCCCCTAAAAGGCGTCGCTTATGTATAACCAGCATTCTTTTAGACAGCCTTATAGGCCGCGTCCAGCGAAAACCGCCGGTCCGCCCGCGCCTTCGGGTGGGAGTGGGTGGGGAACCGCCCTCCGGCAGCAAGAGGCAAAAACGGCCACCCGTAACTTGCGATTCCTGGTTGCGCTTGCTTCGGCGCGGTGGTTCCTTAAGATGTTCAGCCGCATGGCGCGTGCGTTCATGCGTCCATGTGTTCATTTGAAAACGCTCAAGGGAGCACGTTGTGGCCAAACGGCAGCAGGACAATCGTTGGCGCCGCTTGAAGGACCTGGTCCGCAAGCACGGCACGCCGCTGGTTGCCGTCAGCCGCTCGGCGCTGCTGGGGCAACTGGCGCGCTTCAGGGGGGCCCTGGGGCGGGTCAAGCCTTTCTACGCCATCAAGGCCAACTCGCACCCAGACATCCTCAAGACGATGGTCGCCGGCGGGGCGGGTTTCGACGCAGCCTCCATCCCGGAGATGCAGGCTGCGCTGTCTGCCGGGGCCAAGCCCAGGGACATCATCTTCGCCAATACCATCAAGCCGGCAGGCGCCATCGCCTCCGCCGTCAAGGCGGGCGTTGACCTGATGACCTTCGACAGCGAGTACGAGCTGGACAAGATCGCCGAGGGCGCTCCCGGATGCNNAACGTCGGCTCGATCGTCGAGCTGAGCCTGAAATTCGGCGTGGAGCCTGCCGACGCCATCTCCCTGCTTATCAAGGCCCACAAGCTGGGCCTCAAGCCCGCGGGGGTCAGCTTCCACGTCGGCAGCCAATGCACGCGCGTGGAGAATTACATCCAGGCCCTGGAGATGGCCGCCATTATCGTCGCCGACGCGAGGCTCAAGCAGTTGCCCCTGGAGATCGTCGATATCGGCGGGGGGTTCCCCATCGCCCACTTCGACAGCGAGGAAGACCCCTTCGCCCCCATCGCCTCGGTGATCGCCAAGGAGATCGACCGGCTTTTCGACCCCAACGTGCGGATCATCGCCGAGCCGGGGCGTTTCCTGGTCGGCCCGGCTGCCACGTTGATAATGCGCGTCGTGGGCAAGGCCATCCGCGAGAACAAGCACTGGTACTACCTCGATGACGGCGTGTACGGCGCGCTGAGCGGGATGATCTTTGACCACGCAAGCTACCAGTTCCAGGTCGCCAAGGCGGGCCGGCGGCAACTTTCCACGCTGGCCGGTCCCACCTGCGACAGCCTGGACATCATCGCCCGAGGCCAGGAACTGCCCGAACTGGAGATAGGCGACATCGTTTACGCGGACAACATCGGCGCTTACAGCGTCGCCAGCGCCACCTACTTCAACGGTCTGCCCCCGCCCAAGGTCGTTATGATCCCCTAGCCGGGCCACCAACAAGGAACCGAAATCCATGAAACGCCAACCCCGCCTCCGCACGAATCAGACGGAAACACCCGACTGGATGCTCAAGAAGAAGTGCCCGCGAAAAGACCAGTACCTTTCCGGCAAAAGAATCCAGCCCAAGGGGCTGACCGGCAAGGAGAAGCTGGAGGAGATGATGGACCAGGTCTTCCTGGCCTACAACTCCGCGCGCCTTCGCGAGGGCTGCCATTTGTTCGTCCAGAAGATGCTCCAGGCCGACGTGACGGTGGGCATGAGCCTGGCCGGAGCGCTGACGCCCGCTGGCCTGGGCTGCTCCTGCATCATCCCGCTGATCAAGGAGGGCTTTGTCGATTGGATCGTCGCCACCGGGGCAAACCTCTACCACGACCTGCACTTCGCCTTCAACATGCCCCTGCACGTCGGCAGCCACCTCGTCGACGACGCCGACCTGCGACGCAACGACATCGTGCGCATCTACGATATCCTGCTTGGCTACACCGACTGCCTCATGGCCACCGACGAAATCCT
>PMBX01000172.1 GCA_003153915.1 Phycisphaerales bacterium | reverse complement strand
GCCGAATCGCTTATGGCAAAGCCGTTGCCCAGCGGGCCAAGGACGCTGATTTGCTCCCCCCCCGACAGACCCGACAACCATCGCGTGCCCGTGCCCACCACGCGGCAGATCAGCAGGAGTTGCATCCTGCCGTCGGGACCGACGCGGCAGCCGGCCAAGCTGATGGGCCGGCGGAGGAAAGGCTCCTTGTCGCACAGTTCACTTTGGCCGGGCTTGGGCGGGTATCGCTCATCCCATTCCAAGACAGCGCCATCCCGCTGCGGTTCGGTGGGGCGACACTGTACCTGGACGAACTGCCCCGGCCGGGCCTGGGGGAAATCCGCAACGGCTAGGCGAAGGCGGAAGTGATCGCCCCCCAGGGACTGGTTGGCCAGCACCTCCGCGACGAACACGCCGCGCTTGTCGATGGTCCGGCTGGTCGGTTTCATGGAAACATGTTAGCCCGCCTCCGGCGAGCCATCCACGAAATAGGGCGTTTTCCCTCAACTAATGAGTCGCTTGACGAGAAGGTCCTCAAACGCGCCGTAATCTTTCCATGCCATCGCGCAGTTGATGATCTTGGCGCCTGGTTCGATGACGGTGTAGCCGTCGTCGGTGACACGGATGGGCAGCTTTTCCATCACCAGCAGGTCGTCGGCGAAGGCCAGGTAGACGGCAACGGTGTCGAACAGCACCGAACTTGCCCCGGCTGGTTCCTTGCCCGTGTACATCATCGACCAATAGCGGTAGTTCTCCATCAGCGCCTTGATTATTGGGTGGCGGCACCGCTCGACGGCTTGGTATTTCTCTCCACGCAACACCACTTGTGCGCAAGTGTCCAGCGGAGTAATGGTCAAGTCCCATTGGGCGGTGAAGACCTTCTGGCAGTCCTTGACGTGATTGACGACGTTGCACTCGCGGGAGATTTCCTTGGATCCGCCGTAACCGACGCGAACGCTGCCGTGCATTCCCACGAAACGGGCCTTTTGCGCTATCCTCGGCTCGCGTTCCAATGCCTTGCCGATGTTGGGCACCGGACCGATGCAGATCAGCGTGACGGGTTGGGGCGATTTCATGATCGTGTCGATTATGGCGCCCACGCCGTCCTGATTCACCACGCCGGGGTATTTCGTCAGGTCATAATCCTTCACCCACTCGGCTTGGCGCATCTGTTTGGCGGGCTGGCCGAAATGCAGGCCGACGCCCACGGGGATGTCAGTCCTTCCGGCGACTTCCAGAAACTTGGCGATCAACTTGGCGCGGTAGGGTGCGTCGCCGGTGTCGCCCACGACGAGCTTGACGTCCAGTTCCGGGCAACTGAGCATCATCGCCAGCGCCCAGGTATCGTCGATGTCGTTGCCGATGTCCGTGTCGAGGATTACAGGGATGCGAGCGGTCTTGTCCAAAGCCGTCATTTGTTTGGCTTCCTTGTCTTGATGGGTTTCCTTCGATTTTTTGTCCGCTTTGATGATTGGGGCAACTGCGTGTAGGCGATGATCTTATAGGCCAATCTGGCGGCAAGGAACTCCGTGACGTGGTTTGGGGGGATCGGGCGGACCTCGACGATATCGGCGGCCACCACCTGCCGGCGGGTGCAAAGGGCCTTCAGCAGGGCGATGGTCTGCTGCCAGGTCAGTCCACCCGGTTCGGGCGTGCCCGTGCCGGGGGCGATGGAGGGGTCCAGCCCGTCGATGTCGATGGTGAGGTAGACCTTTGGCCCCAGCCGTTTGATTGCCCGGTCGATCCAATCTCGCCGGGTTGCCATGACTTGCGGTGTGATGAAATCGGCGACCTGGCCGGGCAGGTCGTCATTTTCCTCGCGCGAGAAATTGCGAATGCCCACCTGGACCAGCCGCTCCGCCGATTCCAGCACCCGTCGCATGACGCAGGCGTGGGAGAAGCCCGTGCCGTCGTAACTGCCGCGCAGGTCGGCGTGGGCGTCGATCTGGAGGACGCTTAAGGGGCCGTGGATCTGCGTTGCGGCCTGGACGATCGGGGCGGTGATGCTATGCTCCCCGCCCAGGGTCAGCAGGAATTTGCCCGCCGCAAGGACCGGACCGGCCGCCGCCTTGACGCGGGACATTTCCTCGGCAGCGGTTGCCGCCGGAGGCACCGCCGCAAGGGTGGCCACGCCGGCGGCGACGAACTCGTCGCGCAACTCGTCGTCAAACCACTCCACCTGTTGGGAGGCGTCCAGGATCGCCGCCGGTCCCTCCGCCGTGCCGCGCTTGTAGCTGACCGTGCCCTCGTAGGGAACCGCAAGCACCGCGTAGCGGGCGGTGGCGGGGTCGCAATACTTCCGCGGCAGGCCCATGAAGTTGGCCGGTGAATTGCTCATGGCTTTTACTTCCGCGATACCTTCCTTACACGAGCCAACACATGCAGGGAGTCACGGTCAGAGGAGGTTTTCTCCGCCAATTTCCGTTGAGAGGGATCCGCGGTTATAGCAGCATCACCGCCGCGGCGACGACTGTGGTCCACAGGCCGTTCTTGTCGCCTTCCGCCGTCTGGACGGTCGCGCGAGTTCGGATGATCTTTCCGCTCATGCGGTATATCTCCTTGCGCTCGTCGTAGGCGGTGTCGGGATTGAACTCGATTCCCAGCGTGGTGGCCAGCATCGTCGCGGCCATGTCTTCAACGAAGTCTCCCAGCCGCTCCTCGGTCATGCCGTAACCGTGGTGCTCGCTGATGTAACCATACTGCTCACCGTGGGCCGGTTGGGCCAGACCGATGCCCGCTCCGACCAGGCGCGAAGGCTCGTCGGTGGACGTCTCCGCCAGCACGACGTAGGTGATCTCGCCGGCTTGGAGTTTGTAAAGCCCCTGGCTCTTGGGGATGATCTTGCACTTGGGCGGCAGGATGCTGGAGACACGGACGAGGTTGCCCTTTTCGATGCCCGCGTGCCGCAACGCCAACTCGAAGCTCTGGAGGCGGTTCTTGTGCTTGCCCACTCCCTTGGTGAAGAAGATCTCATGGGGGACCAGCGCGTCTCTAGACATCGCTTGCTATCCTTCCTGCCGCCGTTGTGGCCCAAGGGGCGCATACAGCGCCCTGATTGGCGATGATTATATGTCGTCGCGTCGCGTCAACAAGCGTAATGTCCGTTCTTGAATTTTCGTGGGAGCCATTTGTCTCCACCAGCGTTCTTGCCCACCCGCCCAGCGCCCCAAGACGATGGGACCGCTGGTGGCCGACAGGGGTGGGCCTACCCGGACAGGTCCGGTAGCTTGCATGGGAAGTGGAAAGCCGGCCGGGGAAAAGACCGGCAGGCCAATGCCATCACAAGGCCATTCTTTGCAGCATGTTACATCAATGCAGAACTTTCCGGGCACAATAGACGAATAAATAGCAGGCGATTCGTTGACAGTGGCGTTCCGCGGGGCTATAGTTCCCGGTCTTTCACGCGGACTGTCCCGCCCCCGCGGGCCTGACGATACCGGCTGTTTCTCAGCCGTGGCGACCTCCGGTTCACCCAGGATTGGTGTGTGCCGGAGGTTTTTTTCTCGCCCGGGGGATAGGGCAAACCGAGCGGTGAAAGCGAATGGGTTGCGGGAAAATCCCATAGCCGATATTCTTTCGCCCGACCCGCCGTGGAGGCGGGGGGTAAAACCTATGTCGCGGAAAATCAAGGGCATCCTGTTCGACCTGGGCGATACCCTGCTGGACTTCGGCCACCTGGACGTGACCAGCCTGTTTGAAGCCGGCGCCCGCGCGACGTTCGACTACCTCAAGGGGCTGGGCGAATCGCTGCCTTCCTTCGCCGCCTATCATCGCCGCCAACTTCGCGCGATCCGATGGAATTACTTCAAGAGCAAGCTTACCGGCAGGGAGTTCAACTCATTGGACCTGCTGGGACGACTGGCTATCCGGATGGGGCATCGGCTAAGCCACGCTCAGATGTTCGAACTGGCCTGGCTGTGGTATGAACCGCTGAGCCGCTGTGCCAAGATGGAGGATGGGCTTTATGATCTGCTCAAGGGGTTGGCTGGAAGGGGAATCCGCCTTGGCGTGGTCTCAAACACATTCATACCAGCCGAGGTATTGGACCGGCACCTGGGGCAAGTGGGCCTGCTGGAATTGTTTCCGATCCGGGTTTACTCATGCCAGGTAGGCTATCGCAAGCCGCATCCGGGCATCTTCGTTGCGGCATTGAAGCTTGCCGGCTTGGAGGCTTGCGAGACGATGTTCGTCGGGGACTCGCCCAAGGCGGATATTTTCGGGGCCAACCGCGCGGGGATGATCTCGGTGCTGAAGGATCCCCTGGGCCGCCATGACGGCAACAAGATTCGCCCTTGCCACCGGATCCGCAGTCTGGGCGAGCTGCCGGGTATCCTTGCTCAATACGACTCGATGAATTCGACGGATGGGCCATCCTGATTCTTTGGCAACGATGCCCGCGGAAGACCGGAAAACCCATCTGCCGGCAGATGAAGTAACTCTCGGTAAATAAAAGAATAACATTACGGGATTGGTCGGGATCAATCTAGCCGGCCCCAAAGATGCCCCGCCGGGAGCGAGTCCGCGACGATCAGAGCCTTTTGCGCTTACGGGCCAGTATTGGAATTCCCGCTGCCAGCAGGATCAGGCTGGCGGGTTCCGGTATGGGCATGGGCGGGGGGGGTAGCGGCTGGGACTCACCGAAGCCGAAATTGGCTTCCATGATCTGATAGTCGGCGAAGTCAACGTTCCCATCGCCGTTAAAGTCTCCCTTGGCCCACCCGCCGGCGGTCCCAAAATTCGTGGCCAGGATGTTGTAGTCGCTGTAGTTGATCTTGTGATCCAGGTTGATGTCGCCGAACTCGGTGGCCAGCGTCGTGTGGATGAGATAGTTCGTGTCGGTCTGATTGACCACGTTGTCGCCGGTCATGTCGTACCACAGGTCCGACCCGCCATACATGGTCCGCTGCTTGTCGATGTCGAGGGCGTTGGTCACGTTGTCAATGTTGAAGTCGCCGGTGATTGTCGCCGGCTGGGCGGGCGCCTTGGAACGAATCCAGGAGGCATAGACGCTGACACGGACGTCATAGCCCTTGTCTCCGTAGTCAGAGTATTTACTGTTATTGTTATCGTTGTAAACTTGTGAATGTATGCCCGCGACGCGAAGTTGGCCGTTGGGATCTGCGATGAACGTCGGTCCGCCGCTGTCGCCTAAGGCGAAGAGGGCCTCCTTGGCCGCGCCAAGCGAACCGTCGGGACCGTGCGACGATGGGGCGTCGAAATCCATCTCCAGCGGTTCCCAGGTGAAGCTCCTCTTGGTGAACCCGTCAATGCGGTTGTAGCCCACTCGTTTAGTACCATAAGGATATGCCGAATCCTGCCCCGTCGAGCCAGTACCGCTCATGCCGTATCCGACGATGATGCCCTCCTTGTACTGCTCGTCGTTGGCGTCATACAGGCCGTATCCGCTCAGGCCCGTGCTGTGCGTCAGGCGGACCACGCCGATGTCGGCATCGTCGTTAACCATCGTCTCCGCCAGTGTGTAGACCTGGTCGCCTCCCGAGAGGTTCAAGGTAAATGTCCCGTCGCGGATGAGCCANNAGAGGTTCAGCGTAAATGTCCCGTCGCGGATTTGCCATACCCCATGCCGGGCCGTCAGGACAAACCAGGGGTTTATCAGTACGCCGCTGATGTCGCCATAGTCGGCCGTGTGAATCTTCCCGACCATGTCGTAGGCCGAAGGGGCCGTGACGACATGGTTTGCGGGGCTGTCGCTGACGACAATCGCCTGGACCTGCGGAGTGACCAATAGAAAACCAGCAATCAAGGCCGTTACCAACAGCCCAACAGGAGTTTGTCGGGTCATATCCCGCACCCAAATCTCCTTCCTTCTGTCGCGTCGAGGACCTACAACCAGTCCTGCCGCCTCCATCCATAATGATACCACGGAAGGCTTCTTTGGTCAACGCTCATCCTCGTTCCAGAGTAAAGCTGGACATCGCCACGGTAATGGCGTAAACTGCGCGCGATTTCTACACTCCCCATCCTTGAGGTAATCACATGACGGCAGCGAGCAAATTGGCGATCAACGGCGGACCCAAGGCCTAGACAACCCCCTATGGGACCGGTAAGCGCTTTGCCGGAAACGAGTTAAAGTACCTAACCGATGCCCTGGAGCAAAACACCTTGTTCTATGGCAGCGGCAAGTGGGTGAAGCGTGCCTGCGAAATGATGCAGGAGTACCTGAGTGTTCCCTACGTGGTAGCCTGTACCAGCGGTTCGGCGGCGGTGCATCTGGGTGTGGTCGCCGCGGGAATCGCCCCTGGCGACGAGGTGATCCTGACGCCCAACACCGATTCCGGTTCGGCCTTGGGCATTATTGAGGAAGGCGCCGTTCCGATCTTCTGCGATTGCGAATGGACCCTCCAGCCCAGCGCGAGGACGGTGGCCGAGAAAATCACCGACCGCACCCGCGCGGTGGTGGTGGTACATCTGGCGGGGCATCCCGCGCCGGTGGATGAGATTCTGGAACTGTGTCGCCCTCGCGGAATCGCCGTCATCGAGGATTGCGCTCAGTCCTGGGGCACGCGCCTGCACGGTAAGAGGGTTGGCTCCTTTTCGGCGGCGGGGTGTTTTTCGATCAACGACTTCAAGCACATTTCCACCGGTGACGGCGGATTCGTGGCCCTCTCGGACGAAGCCCTTTACCGTCGCGTCCACAACTACGCCGACAAGCATTACGACCGGTTCTTCAAGACGGAACTCCTCCAGGCGCACCACGGCATGTGTTACCGGATGAGTGAGCTTCTCGGCGCCGTCGCCTGTGCGCAACTGGAGCGCGTCGAGCAGATCACCTCCCGCCAGCACGATATCGGCGAGTCGCTACGCCAGCAGTTGTCCGGCCTGGTGGGCGCGCGGGTCCTTCAGCCCATCGCCGGCGGATACGCCACGTATTGGTGGACGGCGCTGTTCGTCGAGCCGGAGGCCCTCACTGCCAGCCGCGACGAGATCGTCAAGGCTCTCCAGGCCGAGGGGCTTCCATTAAGCTCGTACGGAAAGTACGACCTGATTGAAAAAACCCTGTTCCAAAAACGCCACGTGCGGTCCTGGCTGTCTGGGCCTCTGGCCACATACCCCTTCGACCAACCCGACGGCAGATCGTACCACTATTCCATCGATCAGACGCCCATCCACAAGAAAGCCCTCGAGACCGGCATGATGGTGGGCATAAGCACGTTCTGGACCGACCAGGATATCGCCGAGATCGCAGCGGGGATCCGCAAGGTGTTCGCGGCCTACGCGCGCTGAGAGCGGCGGTCGCTTTTTTCGCTGTGGCAAACAGGTCTTACCAAGCTTATTTGGCGGGTCCGATGCACCGCTGATCTACAGCGAGTTGATGTACTCCTCCAGATTGGTGTAGCCGTCGGCGTCCAGGTCGCCGTTGTTGTCGGCGACGTTGGGGTTGGTGCCGTTGGCGGACTCCCAGGCATCGGGCATGCCGTCGCCGTCTGTGTCGGTGGGTGCGGTTCCAACGTCCAGCGTCGGCCAGCCGCCAACATCGTCCT
>PMBX01000098.1:3954-4133 GCA_003153915.1 Phycisphaerales bacterium | reverse complement strand
TTGGCGGCCTTGAGCATGGCGTCGGCGGCCTCGATGGAGCCGATGAGTCCTTGTGTTTCGATCATTCCTAGTGCCTGTTGGGTTGGCATGGCGTCTCCTTGACGGCGGGCTTCGGCGGGCAACATCTGTTCTCGATTATCCAGTGAGGCGTTGAATTCCGGGGCGGATTCGATCAGCCC
>PMBX01000098.1:0-3941 GCA_003153915.1 Phycisphaerales bacterium | reverse complement strand
ACTACCTTGATGGCCTGCCCGCCGGCGGCGTTCATCTCGATGCCCGGCAGGCGGACGTCGGCGGCCTTGATCATCGCGTCGGCCACGACGATGGCGACGGTGAGCTTTCCGACCTCCAGGACTCCGGCGCTGAGGTCAGGCATGTGCGGCCCCGATGGCTTGGGTACCGGCGTTATCGGTGTTGTGGTGCATTTCCATGCCGTCACTATATCTCTCAANNGGATAGGCATGGACGGAGAACAATCTGCCTAAAAAGACGCAATTGCCAAGAAATATGGTTGAATGGCTGATGGACGGCTGTACTATATACCGGACGTGTTTGGTATTACGAACACGGTTGTTTCCACGTGTCCTCATTGAGAATGGCCCCCGTATGGAACCCAGTGACATCGGCAAACGCCTCCGGCAGGTCCGCAATCGCGCGGGGATGGGTCTGCGCGAGTTGGCGCGCTTGGCGGGTCTGTCGCCAGCGGCTCTGTCGGCCATCGAAAAGGGCGCCAGCAGCCCGACGCTGGCGACCCTGCACAAGGTGCTCAAGGCGATGCGCAGCGACTTCACGGAGTTCTTCAGCGGCGATTCCTCCGATCTCTGTCCGGCCTTCCCCGCCGCCGGTATGCGGACCATCGAGGACGCCCACCGCCGATATGTTCTGATGTTTCCCAATCAGCGCGATTTGCGATTCGAGATGATCCACGAGACAATCCAGCCCTCGGAGCGTCGCAGCCAGTGGGAGGTCCACGATATCGACTTGGGCGGCCAGGTCCTTGATGGTGGTCCGGCCCGGCTGGAGGTGGACCAGGCCGGCACGTGGACGCTTCGAGCGGGCGACGCTTTTTACATCCGGGCGGGCCAGAGGCATCGCCTGGCCAACATGGGCGATTCCCCGCTGAAACTGATTACCGTGGCCGATCCGCCACGGTACTAACCAACAACTAGGAAGGATGGAAACACAATGGGCAACGAGAAACTCGCAGTGGAAGGCGGCGCTCCAGCCGTCGCCAAACTGGGAACCTACCCCGCTAAGATCGGCCGCGACGAATTATGGGGCATCGTCGACATGTGGGACTTCTCCCCTGGTGTCAAGGAGAAGCTTCGCCAGGTGATCATGGGCGACCCGGATGTCCGCGGCCCGCACTTGTTCCGCTACTACAATCCCAAGCCCAGTCGCGTCGAGGCCGCCGAGGCGGCCATGGGGCGGCTGATCGGCTCCAAGCATTGCCTGGCGGTCAACTCCTGCACATCGGCGCTGGTGTCCTCGCTGCGGGCGCTGGGGGTCGGGGCCGGCGACGAGGTGATCGTGCCCGGCTATACCTTCTTTGCCACCGCCGCGACGGTGGGGGCCTGCAATGCGCTGCCCGTCATCGTTGACGTGGACGATTCGCTGAACATGGATCCCTCATCCGCCGAGCGGGCCATCACCAAGCGCACCAAGGCCATTGTCCCGGTCCACATGCGAGGCGCGCCCGCCCAGATGGACGCGATCGTTGACCTCGCCAAGCGCAAGGGTCTGCCTGTCCTGGAAGACGTCGCCCAGGCCGGGGGTGGATCGTTTGGAGGCAAGAGGCTGGGCAGCATTGGAACCATGGGCGCCTTCAGCCTGGACTACTACAAGATATTCGTCAGCGGCGAGGGCGGATTCGTCACCACCGACGACGAGTGGCTCTTCACCCGCGCGCAGAGCTTCCACGACACGGCCGCCTGCTGGCGCCCCAACCGCTTCGCCCGCGAACGCCGCCAGGGAGAGCTGTTCTGCGGAGAGAACTACCGCATGACCGAGTTGGAGGGGGCGGTGGCGTTGGTACAGATCGGAAAGGCCGACGAGATACTCACCGGCCTTCGCCGCGTCAAGAAGCTCATCAAGGGAGGCATCGACAAGTTGCCGGGCGTCAGTTTCCGCCGCATCACCGACGAGGCGGGAGACACGGCCTCCAACCTGGTGTTCTTCCTGCCCAACCCCGACGTAACGCGCAAGGCGATGGAGGCCCTCAAGGCCGAGGGCGTCCCTGCCGGGGGCATCTACGATTCCACGGTCCGCGACTGGCACGTGTACACCTTCTGGGACCACATCATCCAGCACCGCTCCGTCGTCTCCGACGGGCTGCCCTGGAGCGCCGTGCCCAAGGAGGAATTGCCCAAGTACGCGCCAGATATGTGCCCCCGCGCGCTGGATTACCTCGGCCGGGCGATCCTGATGGAGATCAACCGGCATTGGTCTAAGGCCGACTGCCAGGCCATCACCAACGGCATCAACAAGGTTCTGCGGGCTTATGTGAAATAACGACCGGCCCCCGACAGACAGGAGCGAATCATGGAACTGGGACTGTGCATCGAGATGGCGCTGACGGACCGTCCGTTTGAACAGCGCCTGGCCGCGGCGGCTAAGTTGGGTTTCAAGAACGTCGAGATGTGGTTTGTCGACTTGTCCTACAAGGGCAGCGGCGAGGATCTGGCCCGCCTGGCAGGCAAGCACAAGGTGAAGATCACCAATACGGTAATCGGCGCTCCCGACGGCAGCGTCGGCGGCGGGCTGACTGACCCGCGGAAACGCCCCCAATGGCTGGAACGGACGAAGATGACGCTGGCGTTCAACCGCGCCGCGGGCATACCAGCCACCATCGTCTGCACGGGCAATGCGATCCCCGGCATGTCCGACGCGCAGATGGAGGCTTCGGTGGTCGAGGGATTGAAGGCCACGGCGGAACTGGCGGACAAGGCGGGCATGACGCTGTTGCTTGAACCGCTGAACACGCGTTACGACCACGCGGGCTACTGGCTGGCCGGCAGCGACCGCGGGGCGGACATCTGCCGCCAGGTCGGTTCCCCTGTCATGAAGTTGGTCTTTGACTGCTATCACATGCAGATCATGGAGGGCGACCTCCTGGGGCACATCCAGCGCAACATCGACGTCATCGGGCACTTCCACTCCGCCGGCGTGCCGGGCCGCCACGAGCCATACAACGGCGAGATCAACTACCCGTTCCTGATGGACCACATCGAGTCCTTGGGCTACAAGGGCGTCTTCGGTCTGGAATACACCCCCACGGGCGATCACGAGACGTCGCTGACGAGAGTCAGGAAGTACATGGGCGGCAGGTAGTCGGCCAAACGGTGGCGATCGAAGCTGCTTATGGACGCGCTGCCGGAATACGATTGTAATCCCGGCCATATTGAGAAGTGGTAAGGTTAAGTGAGACATAACTTATGAAACTGGCAAACCTGTCGGTGCTTTCCAACTCTGAGATTGCCAAGATTCACAAGGCGACGCTGGACATTCTTGACGGCTGCGGTGTGATGATCGACAGCGACGAGATGCTTTCACGCCTGGCTGAAAAGGGCGTAACCGTCGATCGCCAGCGGAAGATCGCCCGCTTCAGCCGTTCTTGCGTTGAGGACGCCCTGGCGAAGATCCCGCCCCGCTTTGACGTCTACGACCGCGGCGGTAAGCCGGCGTTTGTCCTGGGCGACGGGCGGCCGAAGATCGCCGCCGGGCATAACGCCGTCTTCTGGGTGGACAGCCAAACCGGCCAAACCCGCAATAGCACCGTCGCCGACGTGGAAATATTCGCCCGCATCTGCCAGCAACTGGAATGCATCGACATGATCGGCATCCCCGTGATGCCCCAGGACGTGCCCACCCCCCGCGCCACGCTGCTGTACGGCGTGCGGGCGGTGGTGGAAAACAGTGACAAGCCCATCTTTTTCTCAACCGACAACGCCCAGGCCAACCGCGCGGTGATCGATCTGGCCGAGGCGGCCTACGGCGGCGACTTCCGCGCGCAGGTCTACGGGATTTCGCAGCTTTCTCCCACCGCGCCGCTGTCATGGGAAGGGGGCGTCTGCCAGGCCATCATGGACACGCTGACCACGAATGTTCCCCTGGCCATCCTGCCGGAACCTAACGCGGGCGTCTCGGCGCCATATACGCTGGCGGGATTGCTTAC
>PMBX01000032.1 GCA_003153915.1 Phycisphaerales bacterium | reverse complement strand
CCCCGTGCATCGCACGGGGATGCTGTATGTCGCCGCTGTCGCGTCTCTCGTTGCCCCTGTTTTGTTGCCTATGTTTTTTCGTCCCGGTTTTTCTGTCTCGATCTTGATTGTTCCGGGTTTTCCATCTCTATCTTTTTTCGTCTTTTCTTTTTCGTCTTCTCGAATAACTCCGCGGGAAACTTGTTCCCCGTTTGCATCAACTATCGGCATCACGTTCAACAAACGTGCTGCCGTCCAACTTCACAACTACACAACATTCGCGGCCGGTGCGGCGTCGATACTTCATGCCGCCGACGGTCCGCGCGGGGAACAAGTCGCCCGACGGATACTGCCAACTTTTATTCGACCGGGCGCCATCACCTGTGTCATCACCGCTGCCATGCTCATGCTTGCATGAGCATNNCGTACTACTGGCCATGTACCCTATTTCCTTGAAGAAAACCGGTACCTTCCGGTATAGCGCGAAGGCGCAAGTTCAGAGGCCGAGCAGAATTAAAAAAATTTTAGAATTCACCCTAACTTCCCTAACACAGGTGCACGGCCGCGCGCGCAAATGTGTACCTTCCGGCAGGTCGCTATTCCCGCATCGAATCGACGTGGATTTCCCCCCGGCCGAGGAGAATCCGAATCCAGCCGTTGCGGACGGTGGAGTAGAAGCGGTAGGAATTCCGCAGGCGTTGGTAGAACAGGCCGGCCTGTTCCTCGTCGGCTGGCCCGGTCGGTTCGCGCGAGGTGCTGACCACGACGTAACGCGGGTTGACCGCAGCCAGGAAACCCGGCAAGGAGGTCTTCCACCCACCGTGATGGGGCACGATCAACGCATCGGCATGGGGCAACAGCCCCTCGGCGACCAGCGATCGCTGGGCGTTTTCCTCGATGTCACCCGGCAACAGAATGCTCGTATCGTCGCATGTGACCAGCAGCACCAGGGATGAGTCGTTGACCGGCAGGTTTGTTGTTCCCCGGGGCGGCCAAAGGACGCGGATGGAGGTTCGCTCGTCCAGGTTCACCACATCGCCGCCGCGGAGGCGCAGCAGGGGCACGCGACGGTCTTGCAGCACATGGAGGAAGTCCTCTCCGAGCGGGTGGGTGGAATCAAGCTTGTTTTCCTGGGAACCGAAGGCGTCGTTGACGTACACCCGCCGGAGGGAATGGTGTTGCAGGAACTCCGGTATCGCGTTGTAGTGATCGGTGTTGGCGTGGGAGACGAACGCAACCTCGGGGGCGGGCAATCGCTGGTATCGCAGGAACGGCCAAAGCGCCTGCTCGTAGACATCCATGCCGCTGCGCGAACCGGCGTCCAGCAGGAAGGTCTTCCCGTTGGGGCATCGCAACACGGCGCATTGCCCGCCTCCGACGGAGAGGATGTTCAGTTCAGCCGTTGGCGGGGCGGGCGCGGTGCGCTGCGTGTACATCGTCGCCGCCGCCAGAATCACCAGGGCCACCGCCAGAACCACCCTGCCCAGGCGTAAGCGGCGGTGCAGGACCGCCAGCGTAAGGACCGCATAACACAATATCACCCACCAGATTTCCACCGGCCTCAATTGGAAGCTCAGGCCCGGCAGGTCGGACATCGCCCGTACCATCCACGCCAGGGCCTCGGCGGCCCTGTCGGCCAGCCGGCCTATCGCATAAGAGAGGTTAGGCATCGGAGCGGCTAGAGCCATCGACATATACCCCGGAACCAGCACGGCCAGGATCGGCGCGGCCAGCAGCTCGCTGAGTGGAGCGGCGTAGGGGCTGAAAAAACCGAAATGATACGCCACCAGCGGGATGGAGACGGTATAGGCGACGATGGCCATCGTCGTCGCGTCGATGAGCCATTCGGCGGCGGTGTGGTAAAGCCATCGACGAAGGCGGTCGGAACCACGGAAGACCATCAGCCCCCGGCGCTTCATCCAGCGGCCGAAAAGCCACCGTCGCGTCGGCCGAAGCAGCAGGATCAGCCCGGTGACGATGCCGAAACTGAGCTGGAAACCGGCGTCGAAGATATCCATCGGCCAGGCTGCCAACAGGACCACCAACGCGGCGGCCAAGGCGTTCAGCGCCGAATAGGGGCGGCGGAAAATCGTCGCCAGGCAAATCGCCGTGGCCATGATCGCCGAACGGAGCAACGGCGGATTCGGTTCCGCCAATACCATGTAGGTCCCCAGGACCACCAGCACCGCGATGGCGGAACGGCGGGGAGTCAGGGCAAATATACGGCAGATGAGGTAGACGAATCCCAGGAACACGCCCAGGTGCGCCCCGGAGATGCTCAGGTAATGCGCCACGCCCGCCCGCATCATGATGCGATTGAGCGACCGCAGTACCGGATGTCGCTCGCCGATGATTAGCGCGTTGAGGAGTTGGCCGCTCTCCAGGTCTCCGCAGCCGGCAAGGTGTTCCCTCGCCGCGGCGCGGAGGCGGCTGGTTGCCCGCGCCCAGGCTGATCGCTCGTCGCTCAACAGGCCGACGCTCTGGGCGGATGGGACCGTCAAGATTGTCCATATCCCCAACCGCCGGGCATGTTGCGACCAGTCATACTGGCCGGGATTGTCCCCGCCTTCGATTCGAGCCAGCCACCCGGCAAGCTCAACCCGTTGCCCCGCCCTCAGGCGGTCATCCCGCTGGCGAATTGTCACGGCGACCATGCCGGAAACATCCCGCCAGCCGGAGCGAGTGGAGATGCCTTCGGCCTGGAGGACGAAGCGCGTGACGGGGGGGCGACGGTAGCCGATTGCCGGAAAGCCCTGGTCTTCCTCGATGCGAGGCGTTTCGGCGACCTGCCCGCGCAGGGTCGCCAGGACCGCTCGTTGGTCGCTGTAGGTGACGATGTCCGAGGTGGAGATTGAGAAATACGCCCGGTTCGACCGCACCGCCGCCAGGCAGAAAATCGTCAACGCCACGGCCAGGCCGCTCAACAGGCGAAGATGATCCCACCGAAACGTCCCGATTGCCGTCAGCAGCCCCGCCGCGCCTAGCACAACCCACAGCCCCACCGGTAGCGGGGCGAACCGCCCGGCCACGGTCCCGCAGGCCAATGCAACCGCCACCGGCGCCAGCGGCGCGCGGATCAGAATAGCCTTCGACGACTTGGTGCTTCCCGCCTGTTCACCCATGTTGGGTAGCGATTGTACGAGCTGTTATTGTAGCCGGCCAGCCTCGTCGGTCTTCGGTTCGTCTGAACTCACCGTTGCCGCTGTCTGGTCTTCCGGTTCCCGTCTCTTACAGGTCTCGTCCGACGGCCTGGGCGATTCGGCGCAGGACAGGCATCAATGCCGCCAGCGCCAGGGGCGTGATGGACTGTGCTCCGTCGGACATGGCGTGTTCGGGGTCCAGATGTGCCTCCACCAGTAGACCATCGGCCCCGGCGGCGACGGCAGCGCGGCACATCGCGGGCACCAGGTGCGCGTGGCCGGTTCCGTGGGAGGGGTCCACAAGCACGGGCAGGTGGGTTTTATCGTTGAGTTCGGCAACCGAGGCCAGCGGCAGCGTGTTGCGGACGTAATCCTCGAAGGTGCGGATGCCCCGCTCGCAGAGGATCACGTTGTGGTTTCCGGCGTTGATGATGTACTCAGCCGCCAGGAGCCACTCCTCCAGCGTNNGCCGATCTGGAGCACGTCGGCGTACTCGGCCACCAAATCCACCTGCTCCAGGCCGATGACTTCCGTGACGACGGCAAGTCCGGTGGCGTCGCGTGCCTCGGCAAGCATTTTCAGGCCGTCTTGGCCCAGGCCCTGGAAGCTGTAGGGGCTGGTCCTGGGCTTGTATGCCCCGCCGCGCAGACCGATGCAGCCGGCAGATCGCACCGCCTCTGCCGTGCGGAGCAGTTGCTCCCGCGATTCCACCGAGCAAGGCCCGGCGATCACGCCGATCTTCGTTCCGCCCAGGGCAAAACCCGCCGGACCGATGACGATTTCGCTGCGGGTGGGCTTGACCTCGCTGGAGGCCATCTTGTAAGCCGAGAGAATCGGAACGATACGGTCCACCATCGGGGCGTTTTCGATGGCCGACTTGTCCACCATCCGCTTGTCGCCGATGCAGGCTATGACCGTGCGGTCCGTGCCCTGGATGACGTGGTCCTTCAGCCCGTATTCGCGGATTAAGTCCACGACGTGCTGGACGTGTTGCGGGGAGGAACCGGGTTTCATAACGACGATCATGTGTGCCTCGGAAAGTTTAACGGGCGGTGGGGCGATCCGCGGTCCTAGGCCGGCGGTTCGATCTTCTCCAGGCCGTTCATGTACGGCCGCAAGGCCGCCGGCACGGTGACGCTGCCGTCGGCGTTCTGGTAAAGCTCCAGGATCGGGATCAAGACGCGCGGGCTGGCGATCACCGTGTTGTTCAACGAGTGGCAGAAGACCACCTTGCCCTCGCCGTCGCGGTATCGCAGGTTCAACCGGCGGCACTGGAAATCGTCCAGCCGCGAGGCCGAATGCGTCTCACCGTAGGCGCCCATGGGCCTGCCGTCTGGTCCTTCTTCGCCCCGGCCTGGCATCCATGTCTCGATGTCGATCATGTCTGCGTTCTTGGGGCCCAGATCGGCGGTGCAGCATTGGAGCAGGCGATAGGGCAATTCCAGGCGCTGCATGAGCATCTCGACGAAACCGATCATCCTGGCGTGCCAGGCGCGGCCTTGTTCAACATCCGCATGACAGAGTACCACCTGCTCGACCTTGTCGAACTG
>PMBX01000012.1 GCA_003153915.1 Phycisphaerales bacterium | reverse complement strand
GTCGGTGAAAACGCCTTCGCCCACGAGGCGGGCATTCACCAGGCCGGCGTGCTTTCGGCGCGCGAAACCTACGAGATCATGAAGCCCGAGGACATCGGCATCCCCGCCAACAAACTCGTGTTGGGCAAGCACTCCGGGCGCCACGCCTTCCGCCAGCGGATCGAGGCATTGGGCCATACTTTGACCGACGCGCAGATCGACACGGCCTTCGAGAAGTTCAAGGTGCTGGCCGACAAGAAAAAGGAAGTCTTCGACGAGGATATCGAGGCCCTCATCGGCGAGCAGATCGAGCGCACCGAGGAGGTCTGGAAACTGGTGGGCGTTCAGACCACCGCCGGCTCCAGGACGGTCCCCACGGCCACCGTAACGCTGGCCAAGGAAGAAAAGGAATACGTCGATGCCGCTATCGGCGACGGACCCGTGGACGCCGTCTATCAGGCCATCCAGCGGATCACCGGCATCCAGCCGCGGCTGACGGAATATTCGCTGCGCGCCGTGACCTCCGGCGCCGACGCCCAGGGCGAAGTGACCATCGAGGTGGAACACCAAAATCGGCGGTTCCGTTCCCGCGGCGTGAGCACCGACATCGTGGAAGGCTCGGCGATAGCGTACCTGGCGGCTATCAATCGCATCGTCACTGCCGTCAACGGCCGGGAGGAACACCCAGCCCAGCCGTGAGGCAATTGCCTTCTTAGACGACGGTGGATTAGGGCACATTGAGTTTGAATGATAGCGCTGCGAGGCCCTGTCTCGCCGCGCATTGGAACGTTTGTTGGGCTGGCGGGACGGAGCCCCGCCAGCCAAGTGTAATAATCCAAAGTTACGGGAATGGCGCCAGCCGGGCGTCAGGGAGTTGATTTTCTCATGCCAAGCAACCGGCGGAAATTGCCTCCGAGGATTTTCCGCCGGCTTGCTTCCGGCAGGTCCGCCCAGACCACCCAGCCCAGTTGCTGGCGCGGGTCGCGCATGGGCGCGTCGGTGCCGAAAAGGATGCGGTCGTCGCCGACCTGCTCGACCATCCATTCGATCACGCCGTTGGTCACGGGCGTGAGGGTAAGTTCCGCCCAGATGTTGGCCCGTTGCTTCATCACCGCCACCACCTCGCGTGCCGTCGGGAACGACCCGCCGCTGTGGGCGATCGCCCACTGGGCCTCGGGATAGGCCCCGGCCAGCTTGGCGATGGTGGCGGTTGAACCGGCCCGTCCGCCCAGGTGCGTCAGTATCATCAGGCCGTGCTGATTGGCGATCTGCCAGCATGGCTCGAATAGCGCGTGGTCGTAGGCCAGGCCAGAAGTGGGATAAGGTTTCATGCCCACCCAGCCGGGTTCGCCTAACCGGCGATGGATTTCCGCCAGAAGTTCCTCGCGCGACAGGTGTATCGGATCGATGTGGATCAGGCCGTAAAACCGCCCGCCATGCCGCCTCAACGCCCGCGATACCACCTCGTTGCCATCGACGGTGTCGCAGGCCAGCGGGCCGGTCCAGGAGATCAGCGTGCTGGTGCGGATGCCCATGCGGCTGTTGAGTTCCGCCAGCCCGTCGGCGTCGCCGTGGTACATCACGTACGAGCCGGATGAATCCCGGCCTTCCGGCAGAACGTGGCAATGCGCGTCGAGCACCTCCCCATCCAGAGGCCGCCCCGCCGCGGCGGCGGCGATCAACGAGTCACCGGGTATCGCCGCCTCGGCCAACTCCACCCCGCCCAGCAGAGTCGCCAGGTTACCACCGGCGATCAGGGCCTTGTCCCGCGCGGGTATGTCAGCGTAGTCGATGAAGCTCCGGGCCGCCCCGGCGCTCATTGCCGGAAGGCCCGTGCCGAACAACAATCGCTCCGGCCCGTACCACTTGGCGTATTGCTCGATGCCGCGGTTGATCTGGTAGAAGGAGAACTCCACGCGCAGGTTGCGGTGGCGGTTCATCAGCGCCGTTATCACCCGCTGGATGCCCCAGGTGATCCGCTGAAGAACCACCGGCAGATCGGGCGCCAAGGTCAACAAGGCGTCCATCGCCGCATATGCACCGTCAGGCCCGGCGGGCAGTTCATTGGCGTCGATGAGCGTCAGGATGCGCGCGGCTTCCAGCGGCTTGAGCATCGGCGCCAGGACCGAGGGCGTCATGGGGTAATTGTGGGTTCGCGGAAACAGTTTGACCGCGCGGACGCCCTCGGCGGCCATCTCGGCCAGGAGTTTTTTACCGTCCCCGTCCGTGTCGCGAGCGTCGGGGGGAACGACGGTCCATGCCGGAAAGAATCGCCCCGGCGCGGCGGCGATGTCTTCCCGCAGCCGCCGGCGGGACTCGTACACATTGCCCTGCATCGCCAAGGTGTGCGTGACCAGCGCTGCCGATATGCCGCAGTGGTCCATCCACCGCAACACATCCGCCGCCGTCCAGGGCGTCAGCGGGTCTTTTTCCGTTCGCGGACCGATCTCGCAGCAGCAGTCGAAGTATCGCATGATCGCCACCTATGTCTTCATGGGCATCCCGCCCGACCGCGGCCATCATATCTTCCCTCNNTCTCCTCTTGAGCCGCGAACTAACGCAAATACCGCCAACTTTGCAATTTCTTGTTTTCTTTGTTCGTGTTGGTTCGCGGCGGTTCGCGGTTAATATAAACTGGGGACGATTGATCCAATGTCCATCTTGTCAGGGCCGCTTAAAAGGGGTATGAAATCCTCGTGCCCCGGTCGGGCTGGCTGCGTGACGCCGGCCCGCCAGGCCGGTGTGTTGGTAAAAAATAACCCTCGGAATAAAAGGA
>PMBX01000119.1 GCA_003153915.1 Phycisphaerales bacterium | reverse complement strand
TCGGTGTCGGCCCAGGAGATCATGTGGGGCACGTCCACCTCTCCGACGGCGGGGTAGCGCTGGATGGCCTGGGAGACGGTCAGGAAGTCGTTCTTGCCGGTGGCCAGGATCTTGCCCGGCAAGGCCGCCAGGAACTGGAAAATGCCCGTGTCGGCCCATTGGTGCTCGCCGAAGGTTTCGTAGTCCATGAACAGGTTGCAGACGTAGCCATTTCCGTTGATCTGATCTACCCAACCGGTGAACTTCTCCGCCGTCAGCGGCCATTCCGCCCAACCCCGGTTGCTGAAACGGAAGGCGACATCGTCGGAGAGGCGGTAGTTCTTCATCAGCATCCGCAGGTTGGCGCAGTTGGGCGGGTTGTAGATGAAGTTGGGGCTGCGGTAGCCCAGGATGTGGTCGGCGCCCTCGGTGAGGATGGCGTCGAAACCCATGTCCTCCACCACCTTGGCCACGTCGTTGTTGTAGGTCAGCTCGGTGTTGCGGAAGATCCTCGGCTGCTGGCCGAACAGGTCGCCCATCAACTTGCAGTGCTTCCGCGTCTGGGCGATGAACTCCTGGCGGTTGTAGAGAAACGCCAGGCTGTGGTAGTACGTCTCGGCGATGAACTCCACGCACCCGGTGTGGGCCAGCTTGACGAAACTGTCCAACACCTCCGGCGCCCATCGCTGAAGCTGCTCGATGACCGTTCCCGTCAGCGAGTAGCTGATGCGGAAAAGCCCCCCATGCCGGTCGATCAGTTCCAGCATGGTCTGGTTGGCCGGCAGGTAACATTTCCCGGCAACCTTGCGCAGGACCGACTCGTTGCGACGGTCGTCAAAGTAACTGGTGTCGCTGTCGAAGATCGTGTAACGCCTCAGCCGCCAGGGCTGATGCACCTGAAAGTAGAAGACTACCGATGCCATGGGAATATATGAAGCGGAAACACCGTGGCCGGGTCAAGCGAATTCCGTGCGGATGGACCGAGGCGATTCAAGCTCCGGTGTTAGGCGGTGGCCGTCAGACGGCCATAGATGCCCGAAAGCTTCGTTGCGCTATCGCGCCAGGAGAACTTCCGCAGCTCGATCAGCCCGTGTTGGCGGAGGGTCTTTTGCAGCGGGGGATGCCTCAGGACCGCCAGAATCTTGTTGGCCATCTCGTCGATGTCCCAGAAGTCAACCTTCAGTGCGTGTGTGAGGATCTCCGAGACGCCCGACTGCTTGGAGATGATCACCGGGACGTTGTGGGACAGCGCCTCCAGGGGGGCGATGCCGAATGGTTCCGAGACGCTGGGCATCACGTACAGGTCGGCCATGGAGAAAATCTTGGCCACGTCGTCGCCGCGGAGGAAGCCAGTGAAGGTGACGAACCGCCCGATCTTCAAATCGGCTGCTTCCTGGATGCAGCGGGAGATCATATCCCCGCTACCGGCCATAACGAAGCGGACGTCGGAGAACTTCTCCAGGACCTTCTTGGCGGCGCGGAGGAAATACTCCGGGCCTTTCTGCATGGTCACCCGACCCAGGAAAAGGACGATCTTTTCGTTTTGGCGGATGGGGGCTATCTGCCACTCGTCCCCGCTGGGCATATCGACGGCGTTGTAGACGACCTCGATGCGGTCCGCGGGCACGCCGTAGCGGCTGGCGACAATGGTGCGCGTCAGGTGGCTGACACAAACGACGGTGTCCGCGCCGTGCATCCCCGCCCGCTCGATATCGTAGACCTGCTGGTTGATGTTGTCTCCGGAACGGTCGAACTCGGTGCTGTGGACNNTGGACCACCAGGGGCTTATGCGTGGCAGCCGCCACGGCCAGTCCGGCCGGATAGGTCATCCAGTCATGCGCGTGGATGACGTCGAAGGTCTCCCGCTCGGCCAACTCCAGCGCCAGCCGGGCGTACCGGTAAACCTGGCCCATCAGGTCGCCGCCGTAGTTTGCGACGGCCCCGGGGACAAAGGGGCGGGTCTGGGCTATCTGGGCCGCCATGGCGCTGGCCATCTGCGGCGTGGCGGACTTGCCCAGGGGGACCTGCGCGAGGAGAAGTTCCTCGACGGCTTTACGAAAAGTTTCCGGCGTGCCGTAGGGTTGAAGTAATGCCTCCACCTGGTGGAGCCTCACATGTTTGAAGACCTGCTGCCGCTGCGAGGAGGAAGCCGCCTGGCCTGTCAGATTGGCGGGTGTTCGCAATTTGACATGGGTGGCGGAATCGACGGGCACGGTCGTGGGAAGGATGAACAATACCTCCACGCCGATTTCGTCCAGGCCCTTGGTCATCCCGAAGCATGCCGTGCCCAGCCCGCCGCTGATTTGTGGTGGGAACTCCCAACCTAACATGAAGACCTTCATTACACCCACCTCAATCGCACAAACCGGTCCGGACCTCGGACGATTTCAAGGTATTATACGCGCCGCCGGCGGCACTGACGGTGCGAGCATTCAGGACATGCCCAAAAAGGCCACGTCATTATTGACTCCCCGGGTGGACAACGCAAGCCTTTGTTGTATTCCATCGGCTTTTCTTTCGGAGGGGTTCAGGAAACTCGCGCCAACATCAGGTGTTATGGCTTGTTGGCAGCCCATGCCCTCCTGGTGTTGAGTCGGGCTTTCGTCAATCTTCCAGCCGCAGGGCGCCGATGATCTCGCCTATGGCAGCCAGGTTGTGGCGACGGAGGTAGTCGGCGATTCCATCGCGTATTTCCAGCAGACAACCGGGATTGACGAACATCGCCGTGCCCACCGCCAGGCCNNGTCGCCCCGGCCAGCAGGAACTCGATGGCGTCGCGGGCGTATTGAATGCCTCCCATGGCGATGATCGGCACGCCGGCCGGCTTGGCCACCTGGGTGTAGACGCGGTGGACCATGTAGACGGCGATGGGTCGGATTGCCGGACCGGACAGGCCACCTGTTCCGTTGGCCAGTACCGTCCGGCGGCGCTCGATGTCGATGGCCATCGCCGTAAACGTGTTGACCAGGCTCAGCGCGTCGGCCCCGCCCTCGACGGCGGCGGCGGCCGTTACGGCGATGTCCGTGACATTGGGCGATAACTTGACGATCAGGACGTTCTTATGGACGACTTTGCGGACCGCCGAGACGATCATCCTGACGGCGGCGGGGTCCACGCCGAACTGTATCCCCCCGGCCTTGACGTTGGGGCATGAGATGTTTAGCTCCACCCCCGCAACGATGTCCACCTTCTCCATGGCCTCCGCCACGGCGAGGTAGTCTTCCACCGTGGTCCCCGCGACGTTGACGAAGACCGGCAGCTTCATCGCCGCGAGTTGCGGAACCTTCTCGGCCAGGAACGCCTCCAAACCTACGTTGGCCAGGCCGATGGCGTTGAGCATCCCCGCGCGGGTCTCGACGACGCGCGGATACTCGTTGCCAGCCCGCGGGGCAAGCGTGATGGACTTGGTGACAAACGCCCCCAGTTGGCGCAGGTCCACGAAATCGGCGTACTCCCCCGCGTAACCGCACGTGCCGCTGGCGGTCATAAGCGGATTGGCCAGCCTCAAGCGGCCGATCCGGACGCCCAGGTCGGGATCCTTCTTATCCATCATCATGATGGTTTTCCCAAACTTTCCATGGCCTTGCGGACAATCCCGTTGTCTATTCCGTCGAAAGCCGCAACTGCGCCAATACCGGTGGGCAGGATCATTCGTACTTTCCCGCCGCGGGTTTTTTTGTCGTGCGTCATGGCCCGCCAGATTGCCGGGCTGTCCAGACCGTCCCATCGGGTGGGAAGGCCCAGCAGAGTCAGTAGCGCGGAGAGGCGGCCGGCTATGGCGCGGTCGATCAGCCCGCGTTCCACGGCCAGCCAGCAGGCGGCGGCCATGCCCAGCGAAACCGCCTGGCCGTGGGAAATATTTCCGAAGCCCACGACGGTCTCGATGGCGTGGCCGATGGTATGTCCGAAGTTGAGGTGCTCGCGGACGGCGGCCTCCCGCTCGTCGGCGGAGACGATTGCGGCCTTGATAGCCACGTTGCGGGCGATCAGTTCGGTCATGATTTCCGGCTCGGCGGCGAGGATGGCCTTTGCGTTGGCCTCGATGAAGTCCAGCAACGTTACGTCGCGGATCATGCCGTGCTTGACGCACTCGGCCAGTCCGCCGGCCAGTTCCACCGGTGGAAGGGTCGCCAGAGCGCGGACATCGATGAGCACGCCGGCGGGCTGGTGGAAGGCGCCGATGAGATTTTTCCCGGAGGGATGATCTACGGCAGTCTTTCCGCCCACGGAGGCGTCAACATCCGCCAGCAGCGTGGTGGGGCACTGGAGCCATCGCAAGCCTCGCAGCGCCGTGGCTGCGACGAAGCCGGCAAGGTCGCCCGTCACCCCGCCGCCCAGGGCCACGATAACCGTGTCGCGGTCGATGGGCGGCTCGACGGCAAAGAGTGAATCCATAAGCCGCCCGTAGGTGGCCAGATTCTTGTGCTCCTCACCGGCGGGGAAGGCGATCAAAGTGTGCGCCACGCCCGCGGCGGCCAGGCCTTTGGCCGCTTCGCCGCCGTACAGCGACGCGACGTTGCTGTCGGCGATGACGACGGCAGAGCGGGCGCGGGGAATCTCCGCCACTGCCGGGCCGAGGCGCTGGATCATCCCCGCCCCGACTCCGACGGTGTAGCTCCGCGGACCAAGTTCCACTCGGATCGTTCGTTCCATTTTCCTGACGCTTCCGTTTGTGATGTTTCTCGGCGTGGGGCCTGCGTCATGGAAACCGCCGCCGCGCGGCTTGGCGCCATCGGACCAGGGCCCAAGCTGTCTCCAGCAGCGCCACGGCGCACAGCGTGCCCAGGACGTCCATCCGCCAATCGCTTAAGGAAGTATCCCTGCCGAAAAATTGCTGCGTGTACTCGTCGGCAGCCGCGTAGATCGCCATGACGATGATGACAATGGCGATGCGGCTGCGGGCGGTGTTTCCATAAGCCGCCAGGACCAGCCAGAAAACTCCAGCCAGTCCCAGGAAACCGATCAGGTGAAGATAGCTATCATCCAGTCCCGTATGGGGGATTCGCTCTGCCGGGATGTGCGTGGCGACAAAGGCCGCTATCCAGGTGACGATGCACAAGGCCAACAGGAACTGTCTGAGGCGATGCAGTGGGTTCATGGCAGGCTCATGGTTGGTTTTGCGGCGGCGGGGAGACATCTGTGGCGCTAGGCGCCGCCACCGGAGCGTCCACCGTTGCCGGTGGCGGAATAACGCCTCCGGCAGGTTGCAAGACGGATTCATCGCCCGAGGGCACGGACAATCCCAGGGACGCCAGGAACTCCCGCGCCAATAAGCGGTAATCTTCCGCGCCGTGGGAGTGCGGTTCGTAGTCGAAGATCGTTTTACCATGCGAGGGGCACTCGGCGAGCTTGACGTTGCGCCGGATGACCGTCTCGTAGATGCGCACCTGCGACCATGGAACGGCGGACCCGCGCGCGGCTGCGAAAAACGCCCGCAGGTCCTCGGTCACTTCCGACGCCAATCTCGTTGCGCTTTCGTACATGCACAGGATCACACCCGAGACCCGCAGGCGAGGGTTGATGCGCCGCTGGACCAGCGAGACTGTCTCCAGCAGCTTGCCCAGGCCCTGGAGTGCCAGGAAATGTGGTTGAAGGGGGATGATCACGTCGTCGGCGGCCGAGAGGGCGTTGAGGGTCAGCAGGCCCAGGCTCGGTGGGCAATCGATCATCGCCAGCTCGAAGGGCAGGTCCGCCTCGGCCAGGCAGTCGCGCAGGATCTGCTCGCGTCCGACGGTGGCGGCCAGTTCAACCTCGGCGGCCGCCAGGTCGATCACCGAGGGAACCACCCACAGGTGCGGGGCGACAGGCACCGCCGTGGAAGCGATGCGGGCCTTGTTGGTCAACAGATCATAGGTGCTCGACTGGATTGTTTTTTCATCGAGGCCCAGATGCAGCGTCAGGTGCGATTGTGGGTCCAGGTCGATCAGGCAGATGTCGTGTCCGTCGGCTGCGACGGCGGCGCCGAGGTTGGCCACGGAGGTGGTCTTGCCCACGCCGCCTTTCTGATTNNCTTGCCCACGCCGCCTTTCTGGTTGATAACCGCGATAGTCCGCACGGTGGCATTATAGAAGGACTTGGCAGTGTCTTGGAAGCCCCCGGCGCGGCGGTGTGGGATTTTTCCCCAAACCATCCCCGTTCGGCGCACCGGGTTTCAAATCATCCTTCGTGCGGTCGGCTGGGATAAAAAACCGCGGCAGGCGCCGCCGTGGCGTGGGCGCCTGCCGCATGTGTCTTACTGCCTTCTCCACCGTCGCCGGCGGAGACGACCGCCGAAAATCCATCAGCGGTCACTTCTTTTTCTTCTTGGCTGGTTTCTTCTTCGCTACTTTCTTCTTAGCGGCTTTCTTCTTGGCCATTCTGATCTCACCTCCTTCCGACTATCATGAGGTTTGAGTGATGCATTAATGTATTTTTACTCCCGTTGCTCACAATGATGCAAGCGCCGTTGAAATTTTTCTCGACATTTCTTCGGCGTTAGGTTCAACATTTCTTCCGCTTCCGCGGCGGGCGAGGCGCGGCGATCCTGACGGTCGGGAGATTTACGCCAACATCGTGTCGCATTGCGGAGGCTTACGGAAGGCAGCGAGAACGATCATGTGGAAATCGATTTTCTTACTCTTGGCGGCTGTCATGCTTGGCGGTTGCGCGGTTCCCCAGCCGCAAGACACGCCCGTATCGCAGACCTGCGAAGTCGATCCCACCACGGGACGTGTTTACTATCTCTATGTGCCCAGCACGTATCGCCACGACCGTCCGGCGCCGCTGATCGTCACCTGTCACGGNNCACGGCACGCCGCCCTACGACGTGGCCGAGCACCACATCCGCGAGTGGAAGATGCTCGGGGAGCGCAACGGGTGCATCATCGTCGCCCCCACCCTCATCGCCACCGACGGCCTGCTGGGCGACGGTCCGCTGGTGGGGATGCTGGCTGACGAAAGATACATCCTCAGCCTCGTCAGCCAACTGGGCTATCGGTACAACATCGACCGCGCCAATGTGATGATCACGGGATTTTCCGGCGGGGGATTCCCGACGTTCTGGGTTGGGCTGCGGCATCCGGATGTCTTCAGCGTGGTCGTCGCCCGTAGCTGCAACTTCAGCCGCGGAAACATAGACGGCTGGTTCCCGCCGGAAGCCTCGTCGATCCCCGTGATGGTTTATTACGGGCAGAACGATCCGGTTTCCATCCGAACGCAATCCGACGAGGCGATCAGTTATCTGCGGGACAAGGGCTTCTCCCTGACCACGCGGGTGCTTCCCAACGTCGGGCACGAGCGTCACCCGGAAGTGGCGATGGACTTCTTCCGCCGGTGTTGGCGGGCGCCGCAACCGACTTTGACGGTTGAGATTCGCTGACGGCGTGTGTGAGCCGGCGCCCCAGGAAACCTCCCGCGTCTCCAGGCGTGGTTCAGCCGACGATGCCCTTGAGCTTCATGGCGTAGACGACGTGCTGGGCGATTTGCGCCAGCGTGAAATTGGAGCAGTCGTAGAGGATGTCGAAGGGTGGATCGCGGCGTAGGCCGGCCTGGTAAATCTGCCGTAGGTGTTCGCGTTGTTCTTCCATGGCTGCCACTTTGACCCTGGCGGCCTGGAGGCTGATACCCTCGCGGCGGGCGATTTGCTTGACCCGCCAGTCCTGCGGGGCCTCCAGTCGCACGGAGATGCCGTTGGGAAGGTCCGATGTGGCGGCTGAACCGCCTTGACCGACGAGGATCGCGAATCCCTTTATCGCCAGCCCGCGGATGATGGTGGTGATCCGGTTGCGGATTTCATAGCCAGAGGGAATCCGCTCCATCGACAGAGCGCGGAAGAAATCCACGATCAGGCTTGGTTTCTCCCTGCGCAGGGCGTCGAGCATTTCGGAGGCCAGGTTCGTTTCGGTCGCCAGCCGCTCGAGGATCTCCCGGTTGTAAATGTGCCAGGTCCGCTCCGGCGGGGCGTCCTCGTTGAGTATCTCCATCATCAGCAGGCCCAGCGAGAAACCGTAGCAACCGAACTGCCGCGATATGGTGACGAACGGGCCGATCCGCTCCGGAAGGCGTCCCGTTTCGCTGCGGCGTTCCTTCATGTGGTTGGCGAGAGAGACCTTGGCCATCGGAGGCGCTCCTGGAAAGGGCCTACCTTGTTATTAACGTGATTCGGCAGGCGGTGAGGGGGCCTTGAGCCATTTCCATCGTCCCGGCCCACCGGTTTATACCCACCCGTCCCCTTGAGTCTCATACACGTTCTTAGGTGGTCCGAGGGCCGTTGCGGCGGGGGGCGGACCTATCGCCTTCCAGACGCCCGAATATCATTCGTCCGGCGGAGGTCTGCAACGCGCTGGTCACGGAAATGGTGATCTCCTTGCCGATGTAATCGCGGCCTTGGTCCACCACGACCATCGTTCCGTCATCGAGATAACCGACGCCCTGTCCGGGTTCCTCTCCGGGCTTGATGATCTTGATCGACATGGCTTCTCCTGGAAGCACGACGGGTTTCATCGCGTTTGCCAGATCGTTGATGTTGATTACGTCCACGCCGCGAAGCTGGGCGATCTTGTTGAGGTTGTAGTCGTTGGTGACGATCCTGGCGTCGAGATGCTTGGCCAGGACGACCAGTTTGGCGTCCGTGTCGGCGGCGCCTTCCAGGTTGGGCGCCTGGGCGTCCAGAATGCGGATGTCCAGATTATCGTTTTCCTGGAGCTTGCCCAGCACGTCCAGACCGCGCCTGCCCCGGTTTCGCTTGAGGCGGTCTCCGGAATCGGCGATGGTCTGAATCTCCTCCAGCACGAAGCGTGGAACGATCATCTGCGATTCCAGCACCCGCGTCTGGGCAATATCGTTGATTCTGCCGTCGATTATGACGGAACTGTCCAGCAGCAGCGGGCGGGCGCCCTTGGCGTGCTTGGAGAACTCCACGTAGGGTATGATGAAGCGGAAATCGTCGCGCGTCTGGAGGACGACGGTGACGCACAGGAACAGGATGGCTGCATCGAGCAGCGAGATGGCCAGTTGGACGCTTGGAGCGTCGGCGATGTTGGGGAACAGCATGAGGAACAGGCGCAGGATGCTGTTGATAGCATACGCCAGGACCACCCCTGCCAGGACGCCGAAGAATAACCCGCTGAGGCCCCGCAGGCGCTTGTTGGGCCAGAGGATGTCCACCAGCACGATGCCGAAGGCCACCATCGCCGGGATCAGGACGTAGATCGTTACGTAGGTTGGACCCTTGGCGGTCACTTCCTCCCTGAACGCGAACGGCAGCGTCACGGCCAGCACCGCCAATATGAAGAAAATGCGCAAAAAATGTAGCATATTGCACCCGCTGGAATCCTTAGTACTGGAATTGCTTGAATGGATCGTATGAGAGCATATCATGACTGCCGGCGAGGGTAAAGGGATTTCCGCCCGCACGTAGAAGGCCGCCTCAAGGGTGGTGAAAAGCTTTGGAAAACACCGCCCGCTACTGTAGAATTTCCCACGAGCGGCCGGAGTATGTCGCCGGTTCGCTCGTTGAGTGCTCCGGTGAGGCTTTGGAGCTTAGTCTTAAGGAAGTGAAAGTTGACACCCAAAGACGCCAAGTTCCCGCTTCAAGATGTTGCCGAACCCGTCCTGTACCGGGAGATGTTCCCGTTTTCCCAGCTTCCCAGGGTGTTGTTTGAGGACGCGGGAGTCCCGTTGGCCCCGGCCAGGGAGATATGGATCACCGACACGACCTTCCGCGACGGGCAGCAATCCCGCCCGCCGTACTCCGTCGAGCAGATCGTGGACATCTACAAACTGTTCAGCCGGCTCGACGGTGGCAGCGGCCTGATCCGCCAGAGCGAGTTTTTTCTGTATACCAAGAAGGACCGCCAGGCCGTCGAGAAGTGTCGCGAGTTGAATCTGCCGTTTCCCCAGGTCACCGGCTGGATCATGGCCCGCAAGGAGGACTTCAAGCAGGTTCGGGAGATGGGCCTGCCCGAGACGGGCATCCTGACCAGTTGTAGCGACTATCACATTTTCCTGAAGCTTAAAAAAACCCGCCGCCAGGCCTTGGACATGTATCTGGACATTGCGCGGGCGGCGCTGGATAGCGGCATCACGCCGCGCTGCCACTTCGAGGACATTACCCGCGCGGATTTCTACGGGTTTGTCGTTCCCTTCGCCATCGAACTGATGAAACTCCGCCAGGAATACCGCCGGGACGTCAAGATACGCCTGTGCGACACGCTGGCCTTCGGCGTGACGCAGGCACAGGCCCGCCTGCCGCGGTCCGTGCCCAAGCTGGTCGCCGGCATGATCCGCGACGCGGGCGTTCCGGGCCACCTGCTGGAGTGGCACGGGCACAACGACTTCCACAAGGGCCTGGCCTGCGGCGAGACCGCCTGGCTGTACGGCTGCGCCGCGGTCAACTGCTCCGTGCTGGGCATCGGAGAGCGAACGGGCAACACCCCGTTGGAGGCGATGGTTGTCGAGGCCGCCCAGTTCCGCGGGACCGACCCGCGGGTCAACTACGCCGTCATCACCGAAATCGCCCGATATTTCCAGGACCGCGTCGGCTTCCAGATTCCTCCCAATTACCCGCTGGTGGGCAACGATTTCAACACCACCCGCGCGGGCATCCATGTCGACGGGCTGCTCAAGAGCGAGGAAATCTACAGTTGCTTTGACACACAGAAGATACTCAACCGCCCCGTCTTGGTGGCCGTGACCGATAAAAGCGGCGCAGCGGGCATCAAGCACTGGATACAGAGCCACTACGGCATCGATGTGGCCAAGGACGACCCGCGCCTACTGGCGGTGCGGGCGAAAGTCGAGAGCGAATACGAGGCCGGACGCAACACCACCATCAGCGACGAGGAAATGCACCGCTGGTACAAAGAGGCGTTCGGCGCGTAGCGCGGTTTTTTCGCCGAGGAGCGCAAGGTGGTTTTTCCCGCAAGCGTCTGGCCGCGCCGCTGAGAAGGTATGGGGCTGACCGGGCACAGTGGGCGGGTTGGGCCTTGCCTTAAGCCCGGCGTGCTGGTCGGGCGGTGTTCTTTCTGCTAACGGACCTTCCTGACCCCTCGGCTGTCAGCTCCCACCCCTGCCGGGGAGACTTGCCTGGGAATTTACCCTTGGCGTTGGCATGGAGCGAGGCTATCGTAAAACCCCCAATGGCATCGACAGCGGAAAAAGTCCAAGGTGAGCTGGGTTCCATACGCGACACCGTGGAGAGCATCTGGGTGGCGATCGTCCTGGCGTTCGTCCTGCGGGCGTTCCTGATCGAGGCGTTTGTCATCCCCACCGGTTCGATGGCCCCGCGATTGCTGGGCGAGCATTGGGACTTGGCCTGTCCTTCCTGCGGATATGAATACGCCTTCGGCGGCCCGCGGGATCGCGGTAGTCCCGGTCCGCTGATCGACCGTTCTCGCGAGTACGTGCCCGCCGACGCCCACTGCCCCAACTGCGGCGCGCTGTGCGACTCGTTGGGAAGATATCTCAACGGTGGAGATCGCGTGCTGGTGCTGAAGTATCTCTATCGGTTCAGTGAACCTCGCCCCTGGGACGTGGTGGTGTTCCGCAATCCACAGGACAACCGGGAGAACTACATCAAGCGCCTCATCGGGCTGCCCGGAGAGACCATCGAGATTGTCCACGGAGATATCTTCGTGGGGCAATCGCCCGAGGGCCCGCGAACCATACGTCGTAAGCCGCCCGCGGCCCAGGAGGCGATGTGGCAGGTGGTGTACGATAACGACTATCGCCCCGACCCGCGAAGGATTCGTGCCGGTAGTTCACCGCAATGGGTGGTCGCTTCCGGCGGCGAGGATTGGGACCTGGATGGACTACAAGGCCGGCGGATGACGTACAAGGGCGGGCAAGGCGTGGGGGAACTGGCTTTCAAGGCTCCGGCGGGTGCGTTCCTGCCGCACTACGGATACAACTCGTTGGGCGCCGAGGCGATCAATCCCAGCACGGATATCTGTAGCGACCTGAGGCTTTCCCTGTTATTCGTACCACGGGATCCCCTGGCCAAGGTTGCCCTGTCCCTGTCGGCGTTGGAGCATCGCTTCCGTGGGGAATTTGGCGCCGATGGGACGGTGCGGCTGCTTTATCAGTCCAAGGACCGGCCTGATGATCCCTGGCAGTTGTGGTCGGAGAGGAAACTGGATCGCTCCATGACGAGTGGCCGTGGATATGAAGTAGCGATAACTCACGTGGATTTCAGCGTAGGTTTGTGGGTGGACGGCCGGGTTGTCCTGGAAATCACCGACCGCTATCCGGAGACCTATGATTCGCTGCGACTACGGCTGGCGGACGTCATGCACCGGCCGATCCCCACGCCGGAAATCGGAATTTCCGCCTGGGGAGCCGCCAGCGATCTTCTGCACGTCAAACTGTATCGCGACGTGTACTACACCGTTACTGGCAAGGACTCCGTCAAGCCCGGCCCACTGGGCGAATTGGCCCGCCGGACGGGCGTCGTTGACAAGACGCCGGGATGGGGCACGATGGGGCACTCCATCCACCTGGCGAAGTACCCACAAGACCCGGACATAGACGAGTTTTTCATGCTGGGCGATAACAGCCCCCAGAGCCTTGACGGGCGCGGATGGACCTCCGCGGCGCCGACCCTGCGACTCTATGGGGATTCGGGCGAACTAATCTACCAACTTGGAACCGTGCCACGGTATAACCTGATCGGAAAGGCATTTTTCGTTTATTGGCCGGCGGGTTTCCGCCTGCCGGGATTGCCCGGGCTGCCGATCGTGCCCAACGTCGGGAAGCTGCGGCCGATTCGGTAGATATCCGCCAGACAGGCCCCCTTTGCCAGAATGGCAAGGCGGCCCAATGAGTAATGACAATGTTGCCATGCGGGTGCAGGTTATCCACAAAGCCTCGCAATCGCCGCTTTGGCGGCTGCGGTGGAGTAAGGATGGCCCAGGTTTTATGACTGAACGGCCCATGGCATGGATCGCGATACCGACGTGTTGCTTGCGCAGGTTCTAACATACTGCTGAGTAAGATGTTAAGCGGCCATAGAATCAATTGTGAATTAGAAATCGCCACCGTGGCGCTCTTGTGTGATTCCGCTGGAGTCTTTATGGTGTGGTCCAACGAAGCCGCCGCGAATCGCCGAGAGGGCTTATGCACAGGTTATCAACTAGTGTCGCCAGCCAGGTAGCGATGAGGTAAATGGCCAAGAAAAACTAATGATACTGTTAGAAGCAAGGGATCTGATAAAGGTTTACAGCGGAAGGGCCGTGGTCAATCACGTCTCTTTGGTGGTCAACCAGGGCGAGATCGTCGGCCTGCTAGGCCGCAACGGCGCGGGCAAGACCACCACCTTCCGCATGACCATCGGAATGATCCAGCCCAACAGCGGGACGGTCATCTTCGACGGCGTGGAAGTTACCCGCGTCCCGATGTACAAGCGCGCCAGGCGTGGGATGGGGTATCTCTCCCAGGAGCCGAGTATCTTTCAACGGCTGACGGTTCGCCAGAACCTCCTGGCGATCCTGGAGACGATGAACCTTGCCAAGTCCGTGCGGACCGACAAATGCCACCAGTTGTTGGAGCAGTTCGGTTTGACACGCCAGGCGGAGCAGTTGGCCAGGACGCTTTCGGGCGGGGAGCGGCGGAAGCTGGAGATCGCCCGCGCGCTGGTGACCAACCCCACGATGATCCTGCTGGATGAACCTTTCTCGGGCGTGGACCCCATCGCCGTGGAGGAGCTTCAACATGAGATCCGCGGCCTGCGGGAGCGGGGCATCAGTATTCTGCTGACCGACCACAACGTCCGGGAGACTCTAAGCGTCACTGACCGATCCTACATCATCGACGACGGAAAGGTGTTGCGGGAAGGCCCTCCGCGAGACCTGGTCAACGACGAACTGGTGCGCAGGACCTACTTGGGCCACACTTTCCGCGGAGATGAGTTCGACGGGGGCTGATCGGCAATAATCGGTTGTAGCGGGGCGTTAAGCGGAACAGGCCATGGAACCTTCGCAGCTTCGGGCCGTGATAGCCTCCGCCCGGAACGGTTCGGCGGAAGGGTATGAGACGCTGCTGAGGGACTATGGGCCGCGATTATACGGCTATTTCTTCCGGGCCACGGGAAAGCACCACGATGCCGAGGATCTGCTGGGCGAGGTGATGCTTCGGCTGGTCCGGGAGTTGAAAAACTACGATGATCGCGGGCGGTTCGAGCCTTGGTTGTTCCGTATAGCAGCCAACCTGGTGCGGGACCGCATCCGGCGAACCCGGGCCAATCCGCCGCCGATGAGCATCTCCGACGAGGGCGATGCCGCCTTGCCGCTGACCGATAGCCTCGCCGGGGAGCATGTCCCGGTGGAGGCGGGCCTGCTGGCAAGGGAGGCCTCCGCCGGCCTACAGGCGGCGATGGAACGGCTCGAGCCGCGGACGCGGCACATGATATTGTTGCGGCACTTTGGACAAATGAGCTTTCGCCAGATCGCCGATTTGTATCAATGCCCGCTGGGGACGGTGCTGGCCAAAGTGCATCGCGGCCTGGCGGCGCTGCGGAAGCTGATGGGTGGACAAGATGGAATGGAATGAACAACAATACGAAGCGGCTGCCGAAGGGTTGGATGGCCGCAAGGCCGATTTGACGGCCGAGCAGAATGCCCTGGCAGAGGAAATCCGCCGCGGGGAGGCCGCCATCGCCCCCTTGCTGGACGTGCCCGTCGGCGATGAGGTGATGGAGCGGGTCCGTTTACGGATGCTCCATCAGCCGGCTGCACATCGCCGAAGAACCCTGCGCTGGGCGAGTTTGTTTTCAACTGCGGCCGCGGCGGCGGTCCTTCTCGCCGTCACCTTGTGGCGGCAGGCCTCCGTTGACCGTATCGGACCTTCGTCGCCTCCAAGCTTGGCAAATGTCTCGGAGGTCCCGGACTTGCGCGAGATCGACCGGCTGGATGAGGAGGTTCGCGACCTGGAAGACGAGTTGATGGTTTCCAGGGATCCGGGACCGCAGGACGCCGCATGGGAAGTTCTCTATCAGGACTCCGACGAAGTCATGATGGATGATCTGGAAGTGGAACTGGAAAGCTGACCGCTCATGGAAGAAATGCGGACCGGCCGCCCTCGGCTGGCCGGATATGCCGTTGCGGGGGCGCAATGAGGTGGCCGATGATCCATCGTGTGTTCCTACCATCAGGAATGACGCTGTTGGTTATTCCTTTGGTTATTGTGTTCACTCAAACCAGCGAGGTTGTCGCCGAATCGCTCACCCCGGCGACCCAGCCGGTCGCCATTGGGCCGACCAGCCGGCCCTCCGGCGGCGAGGCTCTAAAGGGCGAGGAACAACTGCTTGCCATCCTTCAGCATCGCGATCCGGCCAGCTACCAAGCCGTCCTGAAACTCAAAGAGACCGACCCGGCGGAGTACCGCCGTTTTGTCAATCGGGTCTCGATATGGATGGAAGGGATAAAAGACCTGCCACCGGAAGTCGCCGAAGCGAACAAGACCTTGCAGGAAACACGGGTGAAGCTTTGGCGGCTGGGGCAATTGATACGCCAGATGGCCCCCAAGAAGGTCAGGCCCCGCATCATCGAGGAGATCCGCCAGGCCGCAGAGCGACAGTTCGACGCCGAGTTGGTCCTGCTTCAATACCGCATCAAGCACCTGCGGGTGGATATCGACCGCATCGAAAAGAAGGTCCAGGAACGTTCCAGCCAGCGCGACAAGTGCATCCAGGAACGCATCGAGCGGATCCTTCACCCCGCCACCCAGCCGGCGACGCAGGAAGCCCCCGACAAGGACCTTAAACTGCGATGAGGACGGCCCGCTTGCCTTGGAGCGAGGATAAATCTTTCGCAAGACCTCCCTTCTATTGGCATAACCGGGTGAAGCAGCCCGTATCGTGGTGGTCGCGAATTGTATCGCAAGCGTGAACATGGCAGCCGCCGACGATTTCGGTCAGGCGGCGATGTGGAAAACCTCATCACAAGACAATTTTCGGAGGCTTGGGGATGCTCTTGGGTATCTGCATGATTCTGGTGGCGGCTACTTTGATGACCGCCGTTTCACAAGGGTCTATTACCGGTCGCGCCGCCCAGGAACGGCTTAGTTTCCAAGTCTCAGGACCTTGGAACCCGCGAATACAGATCGACGCGGATGTCGCGATGGTGTATGGGATTGATTCGAGCCTGCCCCAGCGCATCGAGACATGGCGCCGCAGAGGCTACCGAATCCACGTCATGACGGGGGTTTCGTGGGGCCAGTATCAGGATTACCTCTACGGCCGTTTTGACGGGGCAAACCATGAAGATGAAGCGCAGACCGATCGCAATGGCCGGAGGATCAGCCACGGTGGCGACGTTTACTATATGTGTCCCGGGGAGAGTTATGGCCGGTTTCTATCGACGGGCGTACAACGGGCGTTGGATGCCGGCGCCGAGGCGATCCATCTGGAGGAACCAGAGTTCTGGGTCCAGGCGGGTTATTCCGAGGGCTTCAAACGCGAGTGGAAGAAGTATTACAAGGAAGACTGGCAACCGCCCCACGCCTCTCCCGACGCGCAGTATCGCGCTTCGCAACTCAAATACTACCTCTACCGCCGGGCATTGGCCCAGGTCTTCGCCTTTGTGAAGGACTACGCCCGCCAACATGATCGGACAATCCGCTGTTACGTTCCCTCGCACTCGCTGATTAATTACGCGCACTGGCGGATTGTCAGCCCGGAGTCCTCTTTGCTGGAGGTAGGTTGCGACGGCTACATCGCCCAGGTATGGACCGGGACCGCGCGGACGCCCAACTATTACGAGGGCGTGCTTGCCGAACGCACGTTCGAGACGGCATTTCTCGAATACGGGGCGATGGGGAACCTGGTCCGCGCCTCCGGCCGCACGGTCTGGTTCCTCAACGATCCCATCGAGGACAATCCCGATCACTCCTGGCAAGATTACCGCCGCAACTGGGAAAGCACATTGACCGCTTCGCTGCTGCGGCCTGAAGTCTGGCGATATGAGGTCTTGCCTTGGCCGGAGCGCATCTTCCAGGAAAAATACCCCGTCAAGGACATTTCCAATCGCCGGCCCGGAGAACCTGTCGAAAAAGAGCCGATCCCGAAAACCTACGAAACCGAGCTTCAGACTGTTTTCCACGCGCTGGGCGAGATGAGGCAACCGGCCGACAGCGTTCGCTGGCTGTATGCGGGAACCGGTGGCGCCGGCGTGTTGGTCTCTGACACGATGATGTTCCAGCGTGGCGAACCATCACCGTCGGATCCGCACCTGGGTTCCTTCTACGGCCTGGCCATGCCGTTGCTGAAGCACGGCCTAGCGGTGGAGCCTGTGCAGATCGAGGCGGTTGCGCTCAAAGGGGATTTCCTTTCTAACTACCGGCTGCTGTTGCTCACATATGAAGGCCAGAAACCACCGACGCCCGCCTTTCACGAGGTTCTGGCGGAGTGGGTCAAGGGGGGCGGGGCGCTGGTCGTCGTCGATGATGACACCGATCCCTACCTCGCCGTTCGCGCGTGGTGGAACACCGCGCCTTATTCATACCGCACGCCACGCGAGCACCTTTTTGAGCGGTTGGGCCTTCCTGCGGACTTCACCGGCACACAGCGGGTCGGTAAGGGCGTCGTGGTCCGCGAATCCGCCTCGCCCGCGGCGATGACCTATCAAAGGGGTGGAGCCGACCGCCTGCGGGAACTGGCCAGGCAGGCGGCGGAAGCCATCCGGTTGGAGTGGCGCGAATCCAATGCGCTGGTCTTACAGCGCGGGCCATATGTGATCGTGGCGGGATTGGCCGAATCACGCGCGTCAGGCGGGCCTGTGAAGCTGTCGGGACGCTTCGTGGACCTTTTTGACAGCAAACTTTCCGTTCTCGATGGCCTGACTGTAACAGCGGATAAGCGAGCACTGCTTTACGACCTGTCTTGCGTGAAGCAGAAGGCGGAGCTTGTTGCCGCGGCATGCAACGTCCGTGATCTTCAGATCGCCTCCGACGCGATCACCTTCCGTGCCACTGGCATCGACGAAACCCAAGCCGTCGTTTGCCTGGTTGTTTCCGCGTCTCCGCGGGAGATATCCGTTGATGGGAAACCACTACCGGCGGAGGCGTGGGATTACTCCGGCGGCGTGCTGCGAGTCCACTTCGACAATTCCGCCGACGGGGCGAGTATCGTCATCCGCCGATAAGCCCACGGCATAACCGTGGGATTGTTTTGAACATATCCATCCCCGTGCGGTGAACGGGGGGGACGAATCTATCCCAATGCGGTGCATGGGGCTTCATGTGCGGTCATCGGTCGGGCCGCCGGCATTTCGCGTTTTGCCCACTGCAATTGCGGTTATCATGAGGCCATGACCGATTCGGAACATCAACCACCATCGCCGGATCGCTACCGGCAGGGGGGCGACAGGACCTCGCCGTTTTCCAGCACGACGGTGGACCGGATGGGCGATTCGGGCAATGTCTGGAACCTGCACGGTGGACAGATCGTCCTTCCGCGGGTATTTGGGTTCTGCCGCGGGGTCAAGCGGGCGCTGGTGGTCGTCGAGGAGGCCGTCGCGGGCGGGGGCAAGTCCGGCGGGCGGTTCTTCCTTTTGGGGCAGATCATCCACAATCCCTGGGTCAACGAGCATTTCCGCCAGGCAGGAGTGCGGATGCTTTCTGGAGAGCAACTGGCCGAGTTGGAAAAGCACATCGGTACCGACGACTGCGCGATAATCCCGGCCTTCGGCCTGCCGCTTCCGGTGGAGCGGCGGTTGCGGGCCATCGGCTGCCGCATCGTGGATACCACCTGCACGGACGTCCGGCGGCTTTGGGCATGGGCGGAGAAGGCCTGTCGGCGCGGGTTCGCCGTGCTGATCTTCGGGCGAGCGGGCCACGACGAGACCGTCGTGACAAGATCGCGGCTGGAGGACCTTGGCGGAAAATACCTTATCGTCGGGGACCTGGAACAAGCGGGACATTTCTGCCGCATCGTTGAGGGGACGAGTCCCGACGAGAAGTTCGCTCAATTCCTGCCGCAGGCGACCAACGCGGAGTCCATCGAACCGTTCCTGCGCCTCGCGCAGGTCAGTCAGACGACGATGCTTCACGGCGAGACGATCAAGTTGCGCGGGATGCTGGAGGAGAGTTTCACCCGGCGTTTCGGTGCTTCGGGCCTCTCTGATCGCCTGCTGTTGTACCCCACCGTCTGCCGCGCCACGCAGGACCGCCAGACGGCGGCGGTGGAATTGTGTCGCACCGGTTGCGATGTGGTGATCGTCGTCGGCGGGTTCGGTTCCTCCAACACGCGACATCTCTACGAATTGGCCGGCGGCTTCTGCCCGACCTATTTCATCGAAGACTCCGCCGCCATCCGCTCCCGCGACGAGTTGTTGACCATGGACTTTGCTACCGGCGCTTCCGCGGTGGTCCGCCACTGGCTTCCCGCCCGCAGGCCTGTGCGGATCGGGGTGCTGGCGGGGGCGTCCAGCCCGGAGATCGTTGTCGGGGCGGTGCTCGACCGCTTGGCGGAGTTCCTGGCGTGTGGACGGGAATGACCGGAAGACCGGGAACGGTGAGCCAAGTCGAACCGAGGACCGGAAGACCGTGCGCTATTTTTGTTTGACATTCGCATGAAACGTGATAATAGGGTTCTGCCATAGGACCGCCCATGCCCCCGGCATGGGAGGATGGAACACGAACCTGTTGCCGGTGGATGTTTGGAGCCGGTGGCGGCGCTGCGGTGGCGGGCGGTCCGTGAAGATAGATAAATGACGCTTAGCGGACGTTCTGAGTTATTGAACCAGCCTCTGCCGGAGGATCTGGGTAGCCTTCTCGGGAAAGAGGGGATCAGTCCGGACCAAGCCTGGCTGTGCGCCCAGACTGATATCAATCTCGCCGGTCTCTATGAACCGGTGTACGTGCTGGTCCTGCCGGAGCGGTTGCTGACTGTGGGGCAGCCCGGTGCGGATCATCCCCACGCGGTGCGGATCGACCTGAATCGCTCGGACATCAAGGAATTCCGCACGCGCCAGGGTGTGGGCGGTGGGTTCATCGACGCCCTGGTAGAGGGCGTCTACGTCGAGGTATTGGCATACTCCAATGCGCGGGCGGACCTGTTCCACAAGGTCGCCGGGAAGCTGAAGGCCTGGATCGAGGGCAAGGAAGTCTCCGTCACCGCCGAGGACGACACGAACCCCCGCAAGTGCCCCGTCTGCGGCCTGACGCTGGAGTTTCCCGGGGATGTCTGCCGCCGCTGCGTGAATCGCGGCGCGGTGTTTGCCCGCGTGCTTAAACTCATGCGCCCCTACGCAGGCAAGGCCGTCATCATGATGTGCCTGGTGCTTGTTACCATTGGCCTTGCCATGATCCCGCAGCAGTTGGTGGGATTATTGGTGGACAAGGTCCTCAGTCCTGCCAGACCCTTGGCGGCGAAAACGGCGAGTTTGTGGCTTCTGGGTATTGTGGCAGTGATGTTTGCCACGAACCTCCTTGGTGCTATTGTGAGCATGTTTACGGGGAGGTTGGGCAGCTACGTAGGCACGCAAATCAGCTACGACATGCGATCCCGCGTGCTGAACCACCTGACGCGCCTGGAGGTGGCCTACTATGACCGCTACAACGTCGGACAGCTCATGGCCAGGGTTGCCGGCGACACGGATCAGATGCGGGGTTTCGTCTACCAGCTTACAAGCGGTTTCCTGGCGCAGATGATTCAACTTGTTGCCGTCGGCGGAATGCTGTTCAGTATCAACTGGAAGTTGGCCCTGTATGCCTTGTTTCCCTCCCCGCTGGTGGTCTTGGCGGCGATGTTTTTCTGGAAGCGCATCTACCCGCGCTATTATCGCGTGTGGGACGCCGGCAGCAAACTGCATGGCACGCTGAACACGATTTTCTCGGGGATTCGGGTGGTGAAGGCCTTCGGCCAGGAGCAGAAGGAACAGGGCCGATTCGGCGTCTCCAGCGCCTACATCCGCGACAGTTCGCGCGGCGTTGAGTACACGGTTTCAGCGTTTAACCCCGCAATCGGGATCATCTTCCAGTTGGGCGGGCTGATCGTCTGGTATGTCGGCGGGCAGGAAGTGTTGTCCAAACAAATGACGCTGGGCACTCTGATGAAGACGCTGGGCTACCTGGGGATGTTCTACGGGCCGCTGAGCAGCCTGACGCAGTTGACCAGTTGGTTGACGCAATTCCTCACGGCCACACAGCGAACGTTCGAAATCCTTGACACACCGGTGCAGATCGTCGAGGCCAAAGATTCCAAGTCCCTGTCCGCCCCGCGAGGCGAAATCGCCTTCGAGAACGTAACCTTCGGTTACAACCGCCACGAACCGATCCTAAAGGGTGTATCCTTTGAGGTCCGCCCCGGCGAGCATCTGGGGATCGTCGGCAAGAGCGGTTCGGGCAAGACCACGCTGACCAATATCCTGGCCAGGTTTTACGAGGTTGACGGGGGGCGGGTGCTTCTGGACGGCTTGGATGTGCGAGAAGTCAACCTGGCCGACCTGCGCAAGTGCGTGGGGATCGTGCTCCAGGAGCCGTTCCTTTTCCGAGGGACGATCTACGCCAACATCACGTATGGCCGCAGGGGCGCCACCCCGGAGGAGGTAATGGCGGCTGCCAAGGCCGCTAACGCCCACGACTTCATCATGCACCATCCGCTGGGCTACGACACCTACATCGGCGAGCACGGCGCGGGTTTGTCGGGCGGGGAGCGACAGCGGGTCTCCATCGCCCGGGCGCTGCTGTACGATCCGCCGGTGCTGATCCTTGACGAGGCCACCAGCAATGTGGACACCGAAAGCGAGCAGTTGATCCAGCAGGCGTTGGCCCGCGTGACGGCGGGGCGGACGACCATCGCCATCGCCCACCGCCTCAGCACGCTGAAGAACTCCGATCGCATCATCGTCATGGACGACGGGCGGATCATCGAGTGCGGCACGCACGAGGAACTCATGGCCCTGGGCGGGATGTATCACCGGTTGGTGAAGATTCAGACCGAGCTGTCCCGAGAACCCAGCGTGGACGCCCTTGCCATCCAGGGGAAACCATGACGGATTCGCCTACCAAGACCCAACAGAGCCTCGAAGGCCCCGATCCAACCCAGGTACGGTTCCTGACCTCCGACATGTGCCGTATCCACCTCGGTTCCCATGGCGCGTTGCACGTGACGGTCAAGGGCGAGCGGATCTATGGCGGGGTCTATGCGGCCTACGCTTTCCCAGTGGCCCACCCCGACGGATACGTCGCGTTGATCCATTCCGTCGGCAAAGGCCGCGATATCGAAATCGGCATCATCCGCGACCTCAACCAGTTCCCCAAGGATGATGGTGACCTGGTCCGCCAGGCACTGGCGAGGCGATATTTTGTCCACAACATCACGAAACTCAAGAGCATCGGTTGGAAGTATGGTTTCATCGCCATCGAGGCCGAGACGGACAAAGGCCCCGTCGATTTCCTGATGCGGTGGCAATACGACCGGGCGGTGGACTACGGCCAGCACGGTAAGATCCTTATCGACGTTGACGAGAACCGCTACCTCATACCCGACATGCGACAGCTTCCAGCCAGGGAACTAGCCGACTTGCAACGGTACATCTACTGGTGACCAAACCAGGGAGACCGGGGGAGACGGGGGTGTGTGCCTGGAACCTCACGCTGTCAAAACGCGCCACTGCCGTAGTGCCAAGTGCAACCTTGGCAGTCTGGCGGGGGAAGATTCTTGAACATAATAACCGTCAACTAGTTGTCATATAAGGTCTTGTGTGTCCAGGCACGAGGGTTGCTGTTGGCTTTGTCGCAGCGCTCTTTTCCTGCCCGCCAAGGCGCGCCGCCGGGTTTTGCTCGGCGGACGTACCCGGGCAGAACGTTGTCCGCTGACTTGAAAACGTAAGCATACTGGAAGGAGAAGCCCCTTATGTCGGCCAAGCAAATAACGATGGAACTTCAAGCACGAAAAGCGCTTCTGATCGGCGCCGGTAAGCTCGTCCGCGCGGTGCGGAGCACGCTGGGACCACGTGGGCGGACGGCGATCCTCAACAAGAGCTGGGGCGCCCCGACGGTCACCAAGGATGGCGTGACGGTGGCCGAGGAGATTGAACTGGCGGACAAGAACGAGAATCTTGGCGCTCAATTGATCAAAGAAGCGGCCTCCAAGACCTCCGACGCCGCCGGAGACGGGACAACCACCGCCACCGTGCTGGCTGAGGCGATCTTCCGCGAGGGCTACCGCAACCTCACCGCCGGCGCCGACCCGATGTCGCTGACGCGGGGCATCCGCAAGGCCGTCGATGCGGTCATCGAGGAAATCAAGAGAATCGCCATCCCCGTCAAGGGCGATCAGGACATCCGCAACGTCGCCGCCGTCAGCGCCAACAACGACCCGGAGGTGGGCAAGATGCTCGCCGAGGCGATGGCCAAGGTGGGGCGGGACGGCGTGATTACCGTCGAGGAAGGCAAGAGCATCGAGACGACCGTGGAGGTCGTCGAGGGCATGCAATTCGACCGCGGGTATCTTTCCCCGCACTTCATGACCGACCCCGAAAGCATGGAGTGCGTGCTGGAAAAGCCCCTGATCCTTCTCCACGAGGACAAAATCTCCAGCGTCGCCAAGCTCATCCCGCTGTTGGAGAAGTCCTCGCAGTCCAAGCGTCCGTTGCTGATTATCGCCGAGGACATCGAGGGCGAGGCGCTGGCGACACTGGTGGTCAACAAGCTTCGCGGCATTCTTTCCGTCGCGGCGGTGAAGGCGCCAGGTTATGGCGACCGCCGCAAGGCCATGATGGAGGACATCGGAATCCTCACCGGCGCCAAGGTCTTCACCAAGGATCTGGGCGTCGAGTTGGAGAGCATCCCGTTGACCGACCTGGGCACGGCCAAGAAGATCACCATCGACAACGACAACACCACGATCATCGAGGGCGTGGGCAAGACCTCGGCGATTCAGTCCCGCATCGCCCAAATTCGCCAGGAGATCGAAACCACCACCAGCGACTACGACCGTGAAAAACTCCAGGAGCGTCTGGCCAAGCTGGCCGGCGGAGTCGCGCAGATCAACGTCGGCGCGGCCACCGAAAGTGAAATGAAGGAAAAGAAGGCCCGCNNCGCAAGGCCCTGGCCGAACCGCTACGGCAGATCGTGGCCAACGCGGGCGAGTCCCCGGCAGTGGTGCTCAAGAAGGTGGAGCAGGAAGAAAAGAACTTCGGTTTCGGTTTCAATGCCGACACGATGCAGTACGAGGACCTGCTTAAGTCCGGCGTGATCGACCCGGCCAAGGTTGCGCGTGCGGCGCTTCAGAACGCCGCCTCGGTGGC
>PMBX01000218.1:361-3233 GCA_003153915.1 Phycisphaerales bacterium | reverse complement strand
AGCATCATCATCGCGTGGGGCAGGCTCCGCCCCGCCTGGACCAGCAGTTCCAGGGCGTTGTCGAAACACGCCGAATCGCTCCCGCCAGATGAAAGAATAGGAAACAGGTCCTCCAGGTCCTCCCCCAGTAGGGGGCTTTTCATCTGGGCCTGCCTGGCGGTCATGCGGTTGGCGTTTCCGCGTAGGGTGTTGATCTCGCCGTTGTGGGCGACGAACCGGAACGGCTGGGCCAGCCGCCAGGATGGGAAGGTGTTGGTGCTGTACCGCTGGTGCACGACGGCCAACGCGCTGGCCAGGCGCTGGTCGGCCAGGTCAGGGTAGTAGGAGAACAACTGTGGCGCCAGGAACATGCCCTTGTAGACGATGGTCCGCGACGACAGGGAGCAGATGTAGAAGTCCGCTGCCGCCTCGCCCAGACGCTCCCTCGCCAGCCGCTCGGTTCGCTTGCGGGCCAGGAATAGTTTCCGTTCGAAGTCCTCCCCCGGCAGACCGGCGGCGGCGACGACAAAAACCTGTCGGACCTTAGGTTCACTGTCGCGTGCCAGTTGACCCAGGCCGTCATTGTGCGTTGGCACGTCCCGCCAGCCCAGAACCCCCAGGCCGTATTGCCCCAGCGACTCCGCCAGGATTTCCTCGCATTGGCCGGCGATCTGTCCCTGGCGAGGCTCAAAGACCATCCCAACTGCGTAGCTACCTGGGGCAGGCAGTTCCGTGCCGCACCGCTGGGCCTGGATGGCTAAAAATTCGTGGGGGATCTGGATGAGGATACCCGCTCCGTCACCGGTGGATTCGTCGCTGCCGGCGGCCCCGCGGTGCATGAGGTTCAGCAGCACTTCCTTTCCGTGCTCGATGATGGCGTGGTCCGCCCTGCCGGATATGTTGACCACCGCCCCCACGCCACAGGCGTCGTGTTCCCATCGCGGGTCGTAAAGTCCTTGAGATTTAGGCGGTTGCTTGTCCATGACACAGGATACTTTCATGCCCGACTGTCAGTGGCGTCCGCGCCGACCGGTCCTCTATGAAATTGTACGCTCTTTGCATGCATTCTATCCGCTTATAGCTATTATATATTATATTATTTTGCCTTATACGCAAGCGGCCGCTTGTCCGCGTTCTTATACCAAGGCATCTTTCCTCCAAGGCACGGGGGATTCATAGAAGAATCTTCGGCAAGCTGGCAAGCTGCTAGGGTAACATCTTGTCGCCGGAGTGAAATGCCCACGGTCTGCCCGGTCCGGCGGTAAGGGCGAATCCATGGCGCAAGTGAACGCACAACTCAGCACCGGGCAGGCGGGTCTGGACCGCATGCTCAAGGGACTGATCCCCGGCGATAACATCGTCGGGCAGGTCCGTTCCGTAGAGGACTACGTGCCCTTCGTGGCGCCCTACTGCGATTTCGCCAGCCGGCGGGGCAAAGGAGTTTCCGCCACCCCCGCGGGGCTACGATCTTCGGTTCTCCGGTTCCGGTTTTTCTCCGTCCTTGCCGCCGGCGGGGAGTTTCGGTAACTTCCGGCGATGATCGGACGGGCCATCGGAGCGGGATTTTCGTTTGCCAGGGATCGCGTGGCGACGGGTTTGATTCGCCTGGGCGTATCTCCCAACGCATTGACGCTGACGGGTATGGTCCTGACGGGGGGTGCGGGCGTCTGTTACGCAATCGGCGCCGGCAGCCGCTTCGCCTGGAGCCTGGACCCCGCTGCCCCGGCCAACGCCTACCTGTTTGCCGCGGGTGCGCTGATGATACTCTCATCGGCCTGCGACATGCTGGATGGCGCGGTGGCCCGGCTGGGCGGGGTGGGCAGCCGGTTCGGGGCATTCCTGGACAGCACGCTGGACCGCTACAGTGATTTCGCCGTTTACGCGGGCATCGCCGTGCACTACGCCTGGATCGCCCCGGCCAACGCGACTTTCGTGTTGCTGTCCATGCTGGCGTTCTTCAACGCCTTCATGATCTCCTACGCCCGCGCGCGGGCCGAGGATCTAATCGAATCCTGCACGGTGGGCTACTGGCAGCGCGGCGAGCGGTCGGCGGCCATCCTGATCGGCACCTTCGCCTACAACGTCCCGGCGATGGTCGTGCAACAGGCACTCCTGCCGATGCTGACGGTCCTGCGGCGAATCCTCCACACCCGCGCCGTCCTGGCGGGTCGGACACCCATTATCGACCCGCGCAANNCCGGCATGGGACGTACTAAGAATCATCCGGGGCGGATGAGGTGGCGAGCCTCCCCATTAACGTCAATGGCGTGGCGGAGAGGATTTCCACTTGCACGTATTGGCCGGCTAACTCCGCCCGCCCGTCAAAGACCACGATGTGATCGCCCCTTGTTCGCCCGACCAGTTGCCCCGCGGCGGAAGAGCCGGCGGATGCGCGTCTGCCGGCCTTGGGCGATGGGCCTTCGACGAGAACCTCCACGGTTCTGGCCACATATTGACGATGGTGGGCCAGGCCCACTTCCGCCTGGACGGCCAGCAGTTCGCTGTTGCGTCGCTGCTTGACCTCCTGCGAAACGTCGTCGGGGAGTTTTTCGCCGGCCGTGCCGGGACGGGGCGAATAGCGAAAGATGAAACTGTTCTTGTACCCACTGCGGCGGGCAAGCTCCACCGAGCAACGGTGGTCTTCCTCGGTCTCTCCGGGGAAGCCTACGATGAAGTCCCCCGCCAGCACCACATCCGGCACGATCGCCCGCGCCCTATCGACCAGGCCGTCGTACTCCGCACGGGTATAACCGCGCTTCATCCGTCGCAACACCGCGTCGCTGCCGCTCTGGGCGGGCAGGTGGATGTAGGGGCAAATGTTGGGCAGCGCGGCCATCGCCTCCAGCACGTCGTCGCCGAACTCAGCCGGGTGGCTGGTAATGAATCGCAGCCG
>PMBX01000218.1:0-337 GCA_003153915.1 Phycisphaerales bacterium | reverse complement strand
AAGGTACCACGCAATAGGCGCAGAACCGGTCGCACCCCCGGCTGATACGGACGAACGCCTGCGGCCCCCTGCCGCTCAAGATCGGGTCGCGGGAGGCGTCCATTTCGTCAAACGATTGTTCGCAGCCGGCTAACTGGCGTCTCGGCGGGTCAAGGGCGATGGTCTGCCCGCATAGGCCGGCGGCGATATCCGCGATGAGCCTGCCCAGCGAGTGTAACTGGCCTGGCCCGACGACAATATCCAACTGGGGATATTGCTCCAGCAAGGCCTGTCCCTGGCGTTGGGCCATGCAACCCAGGACGCCAAGAATGACCGGCCGCTTGCCATCGGCCTTGCG
>PMBX01000246.1:1641-3292 GCA_003153915.1 Phycisphaerales bacterium | reverse complement strand
CCTTCCAGGGCGACGGGATAGTTGTAGCCTCGCCCCAGGAACAGCCAGTTATCGAACCGGACGAATTCCTCGGTGATTTGGCGGATTTCATCGGCCTGCTCCAGGACCCTGGCGATCTTGTCGGGGATTTCCGCCAGGGCGGTGATGTACTGCTCCATCAGCGTCTGGGACGTGGATCGCCGCCTTCCCAGCATCAACGCCACCAGCGTCTCGACGGCCAACTGGCAGGTGAAGGCCTTTGTGGAGGCCACGCCGATTTCCGGTCCGGCGTGCAGATAGACGCCCGCGTCGGTCTCCCGCGCGATGGTCGAGCCGACGACGTTGACGATGCCCAGCGCCAAGGCGCCCTTTTCCTTCGCCTCGCGCAACGCCGCCAGCGTGTCGGCCGTCTCGCNNCGCCCGACTGGCTGATGGCGATGACCGTCGTTCCCTCCTCGACGATGGGGTTGCGGTAGCGGAACTCGCTGGCGTACTCCACCTCGGTGGGAATCCTGGCCAGGTCCTCAAAGAGGTACTCCCCCACCAGGGCGGCGTGCCAGGCGGTCCCGCAGGCCGTCAGGATAATCTTCCGCGTCTTGGCCAGGTCGCGGGTGACGGATTCCAGTCCGCCCAGCATCACGCGCATGTCGCGCATGTCCAGCCGCCCGCGCAGGCAGGTCCGCACCACCTCCGGCTGCTCGAATATCTCCTTGAGCATGAAATGCTCGTATCCGCCCTTGGCGATCTGCTCCAGCGACCACTCGATCTGCTGGACCTCCTTGGTCACCGGGACGTTGTCCAGCGTCATGGTCTTCATGCCATCGCGAGTAATGACGGCCATTTCGTTGTCGTTGAGATAGATTACATTGGCGGTGTGCTCGATGATCGCCGATGCGTCGGAGGCGACGATGTACTCCCCGCTGCCCACGCCGATAATCAGCGGGCTGCCCTTGCGGGCGACCACCAGCTTGTCCGGTTCGCGACGGGAGATCACCGCGATACCGTAGGTCCCGCTGACCTCCGACAGAGCCGCGCGCACCGCGTCCTCCAGAACCGGCATGCCGTCGTCGTAGAAGCGCCCGACCAACTGACTGAGGACTTCCGTATCGGTATCGCTACAAAAGACATGTCCTTGGCTGATGAGGAACTGCTTCAGTTCCGCGTAGTTTTCAATGATGCCGTTGTGGACCAGGGCGATATTGCCGCCGTTATCGCAGTGGGGATGGGCGTTGGCCTCGTTGGGTTCACCGTGGGTGGCCCAGCGGGTATGGGCGATGCCGATGGTTCCGGCGGCTATACCGGGATTGTCGGCGATCTTCTTTTCCAACTCTGTTATGCGTCCTGGGCTTTTGGCGATGCACAACTTTCCGTCGTGATAGACGCAGACGCCCGCGGAATCGTACCCGCGATACTCCAGGCGCTTGAGGCCCTCTATCAAAATGCCGCAAGCCTTCTTAGGCCCGACGTAACCTACAATTCCGCACATTCATAAACTCCCTAAGGCCGTGGGACGACCTGCGATATTCATCGGCTAAACACCGCCGCCGCTTGGGACCAATGTAACCACGCCGGTCCCGATTAGCTTTAATACGCTCCCCGCCAGGTGTGGTTTCGATGTGCCCGCTGGTTATCTCGCCAAAAGAACGGATACCCCGGCCGGTCGTGGGTCCGG
>PMBX01000246.1:0-1570 GCA_003153915.1 Phycisphaerales bacterium | reverse complement strand
CGCTGGTCATAAGTGTAATCGTGGACGAGTGTTCCGCGCGGAACTTCGGCGATGCCGATGCCTCGCCCGGCCTTGGGCGTCACATTGGGGGCCAATGTCGCCTCGGAAAGGTCCATGCCCAGGATTTTGTCCAGCAGGGCGACGGCCTCGTGGTACCAGTGGACGATCTCGACGACCTGGGCGAAGTTATTGGCGAAGGGGTTGTAACATGGGGCCTGAAGCCCCATCGCCTTGGCGGCGGATTTGCCTTGCTTGTTGAGTTGGGCGTGGTTGTTGTTGAACCGGGACAAGGCCCCCACCGCCAGCGAATCGCCGGTGTTGTATACGTGCTTGGAGGTGGAATGCTCCACGCACTTTTCATGGATGAACTGCTCGTAATCGTGGATGTCGATCACGCCGGCCACCGAGCTTTTCAGTTGGCCGTTATAGAAGGCATACTCGTCGGGATGGGTTAGGCTGATGTCTTCGCGCTGGCGCTCGAAACGCGGGAACTTGTCGGCGACGGAGGCCACCGTGTCAACCGTGGCGTTAATGTCGGCGGCGACGCTCTGGAGATACTGCTGGATCCGCACAAGGGCCGCGCGAGGCGGCACGAACGTGAACCCGCCGGGAACCATCGAGATGGGGTGCACGTGCCTGCCTGCGATTTCGTCGCAGATGACGTTGCCGATCTTCTTGAGTCGCAGCGCCCGCTTGACCAGGTCTGGGTGCGTCGCCGCCAGCGGAATGACGCTGGGGGCGGCGAAGGCATCCGGGGCGGCCAGGAAGTAGACGTGCAGCACGTGGCTTTGGATTTCCTCTGCCATCAGCAACAGCTTGCGCAGGGCCAGGGCCTCGGGTGTAAGTTGGACGCCGAATGCGTCGTCGGTGGCCTGGATGCTGGCGGTGGTGTGGCCGACCGAACAGATGCCGCAGATGCGGCAGGTCAGCAGCGAGGTGTCCCGCCAGCCCAGCCCCTCCAACATGCTCTCGAAGACGCGCGGGGTCTCGACGATCTGAAGGTGGCAGGTCTCCACCTTTCCGTCGCTGGCGCGGACGACGATGTTCCCGTGGCCCTCCACGCGGGTAAGGTGATGAACGTTGATGTCCAACGATTTTGCCATGTTTTCGCTCCGCGGATTGGCCGCTGCTTCCTATTCCTTGGCGACGTCGTATACGCCGTTGAAGAGACGGAATTCCGTCATGATCTGCTCGAGTGTCAGACCGAACTCATCGAGGATGTCCTTGGCGGCCTTGTTGTTGGAGTCGCTGATAAGCCCGCGGCAGGCGTAGCAGCGCCCGCCGAAGCTCGGGCACCAGGCGCCGCAGCCGGCGCGGGCGACCACGCCCATGCAGTACTGGCCCTTGTGGTANNTCCACGCAGACGGGATAGTCGGGTATCTGCGGTTTCCTGCCGGCCAGCAGGCTCTTGACGACTTCCAGGAACTCGCCCTTGGGGATGGGACAGCCGTGAATCTTGTAGTCAACCTTGATTACCGCGTCGATGGGCTGGACCGGGGCCGTCTCGTACCAGGCGGCCTTGTCACCATAGACGGTCCCCATCGACTGCTCGATCCCGCGGTAGTTTTTC
>PMBX01000038.1 GCA_003153915.1 Phycisphaerales bacterium | reverse complement strand
ATCCGCAAAAACCTGCTGGAATACGACGAGGTGATGGATTACCAGCGGCGGACCTTCTACTCCCGCCGCCAGAATATCCTCCAGGGCCGCGACCTGGAGGGCATGGTGATGGACATGATCCGCCAGTCCATCGCCGAGGCCTGCGATAATTATCTGGGTGGGACATACCCACGGCGATGTATTGCCGAGTGGGTACGGCAGAACCTCCAAGCGCCCATTCGCGACGACCAGGTCCACGCCCAAAGCCCCGAGGACATCGGCGACCTGGAGCGCGACTGCCGAGAACGGGCCAAGGAAGAGGCCCGCTCCAATATCACCATGACGCTGGGCGAATACATGGATGAGGAAGCCGATCCCAAGGAATGGGACCTTCGGGGTTTGAGCGGCTGGGCGATGAGCCGGTTCAACGTCAACCTCTCCCAAAACCAACTCCGCAAGATGACCCCAGCCGAGGTGGAGGCCGCCCTGTCCGCCGCGGCTGCCGAGAAAATCGACCAGATCGACCTTTCGCACCTAGGGACGTTTCTGCTGGGCGAGTTCCCGCGGGAGTCGCTGGCCTACTGGGCGCGCAACAAGTTCGGTATCGACGCGACCGCGGAGGAACTGGACGGCGGAGTGGAATCTGCGAGGTCGCTGCTGGAGGAAAAGGCCGTCGCCGCCTACGCCCGCCGGGAGGCGGAATACCCCGTGGAATATGCCCTGGACATGACCGTCGCCCAGGGAGGCACGGAGAACGTCTACGCCCTGGGCAGCCTGGTGGCCTGGGCAAACCGCAAGTATGAAGCCGGCCTGACCGTCGAGGGTATCCGCAACGCCCGCGTCGAGGACGTTCGCGAGAATCTGGTGAAACTATCGAGGCAATGGGCCTGCGGCGGTGAGCTGGAGGCGATGATCCACCGGGCCGTTGGCGAATCGCCCGACGTGGAGCGGGCCATTGACTTCGCCAAGGAGCGATTCGACACCGTCCTTACGGTGGAGGATTTCGACTCCGGCATCCTGGACAAACTGCTCCGCGTTGGCAAAGCTTACCTTCGCCGCGAGATGACCGAGCTGGAGCGGTTCGTCCTGCTGCAAATCTACGATGCCGCGTGGATCGACCACCTGCTTGCGATGGACCACCTCAAAAGCAGCATCGGCCTGCGGAGTTTCGCCGAGCAAGACCCACGCGTGGCGTTCAAGCGCGAAGGGGCCAGGCTTTTCGATGAGATGCGGGCGGAGGTTTGCGACCGCGTGACGGACATGATCTTCAAGGTCCGCCTGGCGGCAGGGACGGAGATGGTCAGCAGCTACCGCATCTCCAACGTCGTGCACGAACAGCTTGCCGGATACGACCATCTCGCCCAGGAGGCCCGGCAGGCGATGGCCGAAGGCGCCGCGCAGAAGGTGGCCACCATCATCCGCCAGGCGCCGCGCGTTGGGCGTAATGACCCTTGCCCGTGCGGATCGGGCAGGAAGTTCAAGAAGTGTTGCGGAAAGACGGCGGCCTGACCGCCGAGAAGAAGGAAGAAATTATGGCCGGTGACCCAATGTCCGAGCGTTTCTCCAAGCAGGAAAAGCAGCGAAAGCTCGAAGAACTGGACAAAAAGCAGCGGAGTAAAGAGGACGTTGAGTCCGAGGAAAAGCTGCTGAAGGAAACTCCCAAGGTCGAACCGATCAAGGCCGACGCGGCGCCCGACCGCAACGCCCCCTGCCCGTGCGGTTCTGGCAAGAAATACAAGAAGTGCTGCGGAGCCAAGAGCTGACGCCGGCTGGTTGCGGCAGCTTTCCGCCGTATCATTAGCTTGTCCGTTACCATACGAGAATAATCCAATGCCTGGCAAACCATGCAAGTTAGCCCTGGCCGACGGAATGATCTTCACCGGCGTCGCATTCGGAGCGGTTGGCACCGCCCGTGGGGAGGTCGTGTTCAACACGGCAATGACGGGCTATCAGGAGGTTCTAACCGATCCATCCTACGTCGGCCAGATCGTCACGATGACGTATCCGCAGATCGGCAACTACGGCGTGAATCCCGAAGATGTGGAGAGCCATGACCGGCGGGTGAAGGTATCGGGCTTTGTGGTCAAAGAGCTTTCCCCGGCCGTCAGTAACTTCCGCGCGACGGATTCACTGGACGCATACCTAGCCGCTGCCGGAGTGATGGGACTGGCGGGGGTAGATACCCGCGCCCTGACCCGCCACCTGCGCACCGCCGGGGCGGTCAACGGGGCGATGAGCAGCGAGGTGTTGGACGACGAAAAGCTGCTGGAGATCGCCCGTTCCACGCCGCCGATGTGGGGCCTGGACCTGGTCAAGGTCGTCGCGCCCAAGGCGGAGTATCGCTGGTCGGAAGGTTACGTCAGCGCCTTTGCCCAAGCCCGCCGCGCCCACGGGGAGCGCATCTTTCGCGTCGTTGCCGTGGATTGCGGCGCTAAGACCAACATCTTCCGCAACCTCATCGAAGCCGGTTGCGACCTGACCGTCGTACCGGCGTCCGCATCAGCCTCGGACATCCTGGCCCACAAGCCCGAAGGGGTGTTCGTCTCCAACGGTCCGGGTGACCCGGGCGTGGTGACCTACGCCATCGAGGCCCTGCGCGGCATGATAGGCCGCGTGCCCATCTTCGGCATCTGCCTGGGGCATCAGTTGCTGGGGTTGGCCCTTGGGGCCGAACGCTTCAAGCTCAAGTTCGGCCATCGCGGGGCAAACCACCCCGTCCGCAACCAGGCCACCGGAAAGGTGGAGATCACCTCGCAGAACCACGGCTTCGCCATCGAGGAAAAATCCCTCCAGGCCACCGGGGCCGTCCTGACGCACGTCAACCTCAACGACAGGACCGTCGAGGGCTTCACCCACGCCGACAAGGCGCTGTTCTCCGTGCAATACCACCCCGAGGCATCCCCCGGCCCGCACGACGCGACGTATCTGTTCGATTGCTTCCGCGACATGATGGAATCAGGCCGCGCGCCATCGGCCCAGGACATGCACACCGCTCAGGAAAAACTCGCCCACGCCGGACGCGCCTGAGGGTGGAAGATTAGTGATGATGGCAAAAGTAGGCGGGTACCATGGGCTCGGGCAAATGATTGGGCGCCTTGTCAGGCAACTATCGCGCCGGACAACTTGGCGAAGAACTCGCTCCAGACCTCGTCGCTGTTGCGAATCTTTCCGGCGGTGCCTATGCGGACCACGACTGTGTTCCAGTCCGGAATGACGAAGCACTTGTTCTCGTTGAGTCCGCAGGCTGCAAACATGGTCTTTGGCGCGGAGGCCCATCGGCGTTTGCCGCTGATTCCAACCCCGTTGACCCACCAGTTGTAACTGTACAGGCCACGGCCGTCGATATTTCGCTGCCGGACACTGATGTCATTGTGACCGATGTCGATTGGAACCTGCGGCGTGCCCACCTGCTTAACCCACGAGGCGCTGACGATTTGCTTGCCAGCCCAATTGCCACCGTTTAGGAACAGGTGGCCGAATTTCGCCAATTCGCGGGCGGTGATGTTGATCCCACCGGCTGAGTCGCGGACCTCGATGTCGTAACCATCGAACGGGCTGCGCGTGGACCAGTCCCAGGCGTCGGGGTTCATGCCGATGGGATCGGCTACTCGGCGCTTGAAGAAGGCGTCCAGCGGCTCGCCCAGGATTCGCGTCAGAACGTATCCGAACTCCCGCATGGCGTCGTCGAAGTAACCGAACTTGGTCCCAGGCTCAAAAAGCGGAGTGGTCGGAATTAACGGGGTGTTGCTGCCATCCAACGGATCGTTCTCACCGTAACCACCGCCCTCGCCGTCGTAGCCTGACGTCATCGTGGCGAAATGGCGGAGAGTGACATTGGGATACAGGGCAGCCAGGTTGGGAACGTACTCTTTGGCCAGCGTGTCCAACGTGACCTTGCCGTCATCGATCAATATGCCTAGTACAGTGCTGGTGAAGCTCTTGCTGGCCGACCAGATTATATGCTTGCGGTCGATCTGCGAACCCTTCCAGATGACTCGGCCGTTGCGGACAATGAGGGATTCCATGATGCCGCCGGCGCCTTCGAATGCCTTCTCGATGACCTCGATGGCGGCATGCATCTTCTTTGAATCGACCCCCTGGGATTCCGGAACAGACTCTACCCAGTCCTTGTCGGGAAACACCATGGCGCCCGATTTGTCAGTTGAGTCGCGTTTCGTCATTCTCGTCGACCTTCCTTTGGATGAGGTGCCTCCTCAGACAACCAGCGCCCCGGACAGCTTGGCGAAGAACTCGCTCCACATGGCATCGCCATCGGGCAGCTTGCCGGCGATTCCGGTGCGGACCACGACCATGTCCCATTCCGGAATTATGAAGCACTTGTTCTCATTGAGTCCGCTGGCGGCAAACATACCCGCAGGCGCGCCGGGCCAAGGGCGATTACCACTGGTCCCCACTCCATTGACCCACCAGTTGAAGCTATATATGCCGCGGCCGTCAATTGCCCGCTGGCGAGGGCTGAAGTCGGTGTGGCCAAGTGCGAGGGGAACCTGGGACGTGCCTACCTGGGCGACCCACGAGGGGCTGATGACTTGTCTGCCCGCCCAGTTACCGCCGTTTAGGAACAGTAGGCCGAACCGCGCAAGTTCGCGGGCGGTGATATCAATGCCACACGTGGCGTCGCGAACCTCGATGTCGTAACCCTCAACCGGAGTGCGGGTACGCCATCCCCAGGCTTCGGAATCCATGCCGATTGGATCGGCGACACGTCGCTTGAAAAATGCCTCCAATGGCTCGCTAATTATTCGCGTCAGGACGTGACCGAACTCCCTCATGGCGTCATCCCAGTGGCAAAACTTGGTTCCCGGTTCAAAGAGAGGTGTTGTCGGAGTAAATGGCGTCTTGCTACCGTCCAGCGGGTCGTTCTTACCGTAGGTTCCCCCATCCCCGTCGTAACCCGATGTCATCGTGGCGAAATGGCGGAGAGCGACCTTGGGGTAAAGCGCGGCCAGGTCGGGGGCGTAATCCTTGGCGAGCGTGTCAAGCGTAACCGCGCCATCGTCGATCAAGACACCGAAAACCGTACTGGTGAAGCTCTTGCTGGCCGACCAGATCGAATGCTTGCTGTCGATCTGCGAACCCTTCCAGATGATTCTGCCGTTGCGGACGATCAGCGACTCGACAATACCGCCCAAACCGTCGAAGGCCTTCTCCATTACCTCGATTGCGGTATGTAGCTTTGTTGAATCAATACCCTGGGATTCCGGAGTTGCCTCAGCCCAATCCTTGCCGGGAAATACCATGTTTGTCGCAGGCATTTTTCTATCTTCCTTAGTAGCCGGGGTCGTAAGAATCATAATTCCAGGGGCGAGACGTAATCGCCCTTGGCGGCTCGCAGGGCTTCAAGCCGCTTGCGTTGGGCGGCTAGGACTTCCATGACAACCGGCGGCGTGTCGGCGACATCCTGGCGATAGATCCGATCGATCCGCTCCAGCTTGGCGAGGTTTTCCCCAACGCGGATGGTGAATTGCCGGATGTAATCCTCGCGGCTGTAGTCCTTGTTCAGAACCTGCTTGAACAGCCGCTTGAGATCGTCGTACATGGGCAACATACCCGTCGGCGCCTTGATAGCCTCGGCCTCGCCGTGGACTCGCAGCTCCATCCACTTCACCCAGACGCCCTTGTCCCGCATGCCGTTGAGGTATTTGCCGTCTGTGCCTTTGAGGAAGTAGTTAGCCGCGAAGATCAGCGGCGGCTTTTGGAGGGAGGAGGCGAAGTCCAGGTTGTTCCGGATGTACTTGCTCAGCGGGATGGCCAGAAAGTCCAGGTTGCTCATCAGATTGAAGGTGCGGACGCCCTGGGCGCCCAGCGTGGCTGCCGTGGTCTCGCTCTCCAGCGAAGCCCCGTAGGCGATGATGCCGTGGTTCCAGTCGAAGGCTTGCTGGACGGGCACGGAAGTGTCGCTGTCGCGCCCGCCATAGATGATCCCGCCGACGGGCACGCCGTTGGGATTGTCCAGTTGTTTGTCGAGGTTGGCCAGCGCCCGCAGCGAAATGGTATAGCGGGCGTTCTTGTGCGCGGGCGGTATCTCGTTGCCCGTCATGTCAATCTTGCCGATATGCCATTGCCCGACGAAATTGACGCCCTCCTTGGGTAACTCCTGGCCCATCCCGAACCAGTAGGGCTTCCCGTCCTTGACCAGAACGTTGGAGAAGATGACCTCACCTGGACTCGTCAGTACCTTGTGAATGACCGGGTCCCCCTGGGGGTTGACGTCGGTGATGATTCCGAAGATGCCCACCTCGACATTGACCGCTCGTGCCTGGCCGTCGATGGCGCGGAAATACGCCAGGTCGTCTCCGACGATCCGTTCGCCGGGAATCATCGCCGTGGAGGTCTTGCCGCAGGCGGAAGGATACGCCCCGGTGAAGTACGTCACGCGGTCCTTTGGCCCGGCCACGCCCATGACGAACATGTGCTCGGCCAGCCAGCCCTCGCGGTCGGCCTTGCGAATCGCCAATCGCAACGCCAGCTTCTTGAGGCCCACGGTGTTGCCTGCGTACTGCGTGTTGACGGAGTAGATTACTTCCCGGGTGTAGTCGATATAGATTCGTTTCTTGTCCATATCGGCGCTGATGTTGTTGACCAGCCTGCCGGCGGAGTGGAGGAAGCAAAAATAGTTCGTTTCGTTGCCAAGCTTCTTGAACTGCTCGTAACCGGGCCGGTACAGCAGGTCCTCGCTGTGAGCGACGTAGGCCGAATCGGTGATCTGCACGCAGGAGATACTGAAGACCGAACCGGTCGGCCCCAGACAGAAGAAGCGGACGTACATCCGCCGCCCCTTCATCGCCCCCCGCAGAAAACCGCGAACCTCCTCCAGGCCCGCCTCCCGCTCTATGGCGTTGAGGTTTTTGCCCAGGGTGTCGTCCTTGGGGACCAGGTACTTGGTGACTTCCTTATCACGGCCTTGGTCGTCGGGATAGTTGTCGAAGTGAACGGTATGGCCGGGTGTGGCCAGAGGCGCCTCTTCATGGTTCTCCACCGCCAGGCGGCGGATGAGGGCGATGCCCGCGGGGTCATCGCCGCAGACGAGAACGGAATCGGGTTGACACAATTCCACCGCGTCGGCGACGAAGGCGTGGAGCTTGTCGTTGTTCAGCGCCGAAAGCTTGGCGAAGCTGGGGGCGTCCAGTTTGGCCTGGAAAACCTTGGCGTACTTTGCGTCCATGGTGACTTTCCGTCCGTTGGTTTATTCCGGGGTTCAGCCGCCGAAATCGCCCATTGCGCGTCGGCGGGACAGGCGAAGCTTATACGAGACGCCCGTCGATGCTGTCAAGCTCCGCCTTGGGTGCATTGGCTGAGACATTCCAAGGTTCGTATCAGCCGACTTCACGGCATAGGGGCGATCTGTCGTGCCCGTCGAAGCGAGACCAACCAACAGCCCGCCGGCAGCAGGAAGGTAGCGCTGGCGGGTTCCGGAACTGTCGGGTCGGGGTCACGCTGCTGGCCCCAATTGGCCGACAGGATACCAAGGTCGAGCAGACCGACCGTACCATCCCCTGAAAACTCACAATCCACCCATGTCTGGCCGCTGCGGTTCCAGTGGGCCGCCAGGACCCCCAGGTCCAGCAGGTCCACCCGGTCGTCGCCCGTGGCGTCTCCCTTCAACGGCGCCGACAGGCCAGAGCGATAATAAAATGCTGTCGATCCGAACAGCACGTTTGGATCGTTGAGGAAGTTTTCGCTCTGTACCTCGATGCCCTGCGTGAAGGGGATGTAGTCCCCTATCAGCCAGCGGTACTGGTCGGTACGGACGAAACTGTCGCCGAACCGCCCGTTGTCCATGTGCAACAGCCCGCTATAGGGACCGGTCCCGTGATCCGGATAAGGCATGTCGTTGTCGTCGCTTTGGGCCAGTATGTGATTGTAGTAGTAACCCCCGTTGTAGGCGTCTTCCAGACCCGTGCCGTACAAGGTCGTTGTCCCATCGACGGTAACGATGTCGTCGCTTTCCAGGATGCCCATGTACGTACCTTCCTTGCGAACGTACATCATGTTGCCAACGTAATGCCCGCTACCGGAGACGTTGAGCAACGAATAATGCGTTTGTCCGGCGGTGGTGGTCTGCTCTTTGTGGACGGCGTTAAACAGACAGGCATCGTCTCCAACCGGTTTCGGTTCGTATTCCACCGCGCCGGAGTCGATGGAGATGGCTGAACCGCTAGCGTTGTAGAGTTCCACGACCGCTTCTTGTCGATAGGGCATCGGCCAGTAGCAGTAGAACCCGTCGTTGCCGTCGGTACCCAGCGGGAGAGACTTGTAGGGCGCCCGCTGATGGCCGGCGCCGAAGAATTGACTGACGGGAACGTCAATGGCGAAGTCGCTTTGCCCGTCGAATCGCACGCGGAGCCGCAGGCCGTCCAGTGAGGCATCGGAAGCCCCGTCCATCTTAACGTTAAGCCGTCGGATCTCGCCGCTACCGAAGGAGCGAGCCAACCGCAGCGATGATCCGGCGGCGATTTCCGTCGCGCCGGTCTGGGAAACCAGCGACGACCCGCTCGCTCCGGCGGGGTTTTGCCCAACGTTATCGATCATCGCAACGGCGGCGGCGCGGGCCGTCGCTTGCCCCTCGGTCAAGGCCCCGGTATACGCCGTGACGTTCGTCCCTGGCGGCAACAGGTGGTAATCGTATTGGTAATAATGATGCTGTCCGGCCCACCAGCCTTCTGCCGAATTGTTGGTCTCGATCGTCAGTGAGTTCTGGAACACAATGGGTTCGTAGCAGACTTGCCCGCCCACCAGCGTGCTGGTCAGCGGGGTTTGCATGTAACCGTAGTTGCCACCAAGCAGCGTATCACTATCGGTGTCGATACGCACCTGCCCGTCCACGGTCATCTTGACTGTGAAGCCCACATCTGCCGTCGCGTGGGGCATCCAGAACCGCGTGACCACGCCCGGACCGGTAAGTGTCGTGACAACGGTGGGAAGGGTCTGAGTCTGAAGACCAGTGGGCGATTGATACCAATTGAAGTCGTCGTTATCGCCCGTGCGGTCGTAGCTGCTGGCCAGTCCCGCGGTCACGCCGGTCTTAGCCACGCACAAAGACTGCCAGTCCGACAGGGCCTCGTAACCCGTGAATGACTGGGCTGTCAACGAGACAGGCCACATCGCGACCATCGCCGCGACAAGCCCAGCACCAACGCCGATCCTCATCACCTTACCCTCCGGTCGCATGGTTCCACCTCGGCGTGGAAACCAGCCCTCGCTGGAACGAAACACGCGCGCGGGCCGAGAACTACCTCATGGAGTCCGTGCGGTCCGTAGGGATATTCTACCACGCCATCGTCGGGTGAACACCGTATCAATTAGGGGGGTCAAGGTGTTCATGCCCAGCACGGCCAGGTAGAAGGGGATCGGCGCGGCCAGGTATAGCTTCAGCAGCATTGCCAGTATGCCGCAACCAGCACCAAAGAGGGCCTGCCCTCCAGTGGTCACGGGCCGGCTGGTCATTTCCGTGGCCAGGAAAAACGCCGCCAGTAGCAACTCACTACCGAGAAGCTGGTAGTGAATATATGTGACGCCCACGTCCAGCCCCTCCACCGTCAGGGGCCACCAAATAGTAAGGCTCGCCCCGCCCGCACCGGCAAGGCGAATCGGCGCGATCGCCGTGGTCATCCAGGCCGCCAGCACGAAAAACACGGGAAGTTGCCACTTCACATAACCGCGATAGATCAGATACACACCGGCAGCGATGATGACCACCGCACAGGTCTCACCTATGCCCCCGGGAGTCGTGCCCAGAAGCAAATCGTTAATGGGAGGCAGTCCCCGCAACAGGGGGCCTTTGTCGCTAGGCGAATCGGCGGGGCGATAGGCCAGCGCGCAGAAAGTGGGCGGATCGGCCGTCAGGCCCGCCAGGATCGTCTCGGGCCTGGCGATGACGAATCCATCCGCCCCTGCCGGGGCGAGACGGCCTTGCCATCCCCGGTAATCATCCACCGCGCGGCAACGACCGATGTCCCCCACCAGAAGGCGATTCTGCGACAGCACCGGCCAGGAGGTTGGCTGGAGCGATGACGAAAACATCACCGCCACCGCCAGACGCCCCACCAACGCCGGTTGCCACAGGAAATGTCCCACACCGCCAAAGATCGCCTTGCCGACGATGATGGCAAAGGCCGCCGCCACCATGGCAACATACCAGGGCGTAAAGGGCGGAAGCGTCAACGCCAGCAGTAACCCCGTCAAGTAGGCGTGCGATCGCCCAAATAACGCGGGTGTTCGGGTGATCCTGTAGTAGAGGCGCTCCACTGCCGCCGCCGTCAGGACTGTCACCACCACGACGACCAGGCTGCGCCAGCCGAAAAGCACCGTCCCGGCGACCAACGGACCGCAGGCGGCGCAAGCCGTCACCAGATAGATCGTCCGCGCGCCTTCGGGGGCGTGCAGGAACGGAGCGCCACCCCCGCCACCGTCGCCATGCGACGCGGTAAATTGCGCGGCGAGTGTATTGTCTGATGTTGCGCCGGTCATAAGCTATGGAGACGAACCCATTACGGTTTCCTCGCCGATAACTGCCAAGGCCTTCTTAAGTTGTCGCACGCGATGCCTCAGCGGGAGGCGCGCCGGGCAGACGTATCCGCAAACCCCGCACTCCACGCATCGCATGGATCCCGCTCGGGCGGCATGGCGGACCTGGCCCAACTCGAAATCGTCGTTCAACGCCGAAACGTTGAGCCTCACCGGGCAGTGGTCCACGCACCAACCGCAACGAATGCACTGACTGGATGCCGTGGAAACGTCCGACTCAATGCGCAGAACCGCGTCGGTTGCCGGACCGACCACCGCATCGGCGACGCATCGCAGGCCCGTCATCGGCCCGCCATGCACCAGATGGTCGCCCGCGCCGGCCAACGCAGCGCAAGAGACCCCTAACGGGGTCCAGTAGTTACCTGGGTGAGATATACCATCCCCGGCGACGGTTACGACGCGATGCGTCGGCGGCTGGCCACAAACCGCCCATTGCCGGACGGCATGGCAGACGGCGGCATTGACCACGGCTACGCCCGCGTCCATCGTATCGCCCCCCTGCGGCGCCGCCCGGCGGGTCAACAAGCTCGCCAGGACGATATCCGCCCCGGCGGGATATTTGTGCGAAACAGCGATGCAGCCAACGTCGTGATTCTCCGCAGAACCGATCACGCGGCGGTAGTGGCCGGTCCGCCGCTCATCAACGGCCAGCACCATCCTGGGGTTGCCCATGGCGCGTCCGATTATGGCCAGCCCTTCCACCACCTCCTTGCCACTCTCGGCCAGCAGGCGATGATCGGATGTCACGTAGGGCTGGCCTTCCACGACGTTGGCTATAAGCGTGTCACAGCGGCATGACCTGGCCCGCTCCAACCAGGCGGCCAACGGAAGGACGGGCAACCGTTGCGTGGTCAATCCCCCACCAGCCAAGCGTTCCTCCATCATGGCAGGCTCGAGGGATCGCCAATCGAAATCTAAAGGCATCTCGACGGTTGGCAATTGGGGGTCTTCCAAATCCTCCAATTCGATGGCCGGGCAAGAAACGAAACCCTCCTGTCCGGCTAAGTTGGCGATGCCAATATCCTTCACCACTCCACTCAAGGGAGCAAAAACGTCAACGCCCCATCCGTCGGCGGCCTCGGCGATCTTCCGGCCTTGATAGACGCGCTGCCCAGGGCTTACCAACGGACGCGCCGCCACCCCCCCGCAAGGCGCCAGGGGAACCAACAACCTGGGGCATCGTGGAGCAGGAAGGATAGGCCCATCCACAAGCCCCTCCTTCTCGTCGGGCAGGCCGATACCACCGCTGAAGGTTCCATGGCGACGAAACAGCATCCTCACATGCTACTGTTTCAAGCCATGAGGGTCCATCCGTTGGCGGAAAAAGGACTGAGACCGGATGACCAGAAGACCGGGAACGGTGAGCGATGTCGAACCAAGGACCGCAGAACCGCTATGCCACGCACGGGTCGCCGCAGCGACGGCCAGCCCATAGCCGCGCCCGTTACAATGGCGCGAGCCGTGTCCACGCCAGCCCAATTCATCTCACCTCTTGCCTTCCGTGGACTCTAGCCCGCTAATCCGGACGCATCAATCACACTTCGCGGGTGCGTTGTTGCTGGACTTGGGGGGGGGGTCTATAATCGCTGCCTGGTTTCCCCTCAATTTCAAAGAAGGGTATGCGATGGCATCTATCGTTGAACCGGTGGCGAGGACCAGTCATGCGCCTCCGTTCCGCCTGGCGATGCTTGGCATGGTTGACGGCAACGGCCACCCATATTCGTGGAGCGCCATGTTCAACGGATACGATCCGCAGGCGATGGCGGACTGCCCCTACCCCGCGATCCCGGCGTATCTGGCCAAGGAGCCTCCCGGCAGCTTCGGCATCGCCAATGCCAGCGTCACGCACGTATGGACCGATGACCCCTCCGACGCCCCAAAGGTAGCCGCCGCCGCGCGAATTCCCAACGTGGTGCGAAGCCCCAAGGAAGTGATCGGGCAGGTGGATGCGGTGATCGTCGCCACCGACAAGGGACATGAGCACGTCGATCGATGCCGGCCTTTCGTGGAGGCGGGTCTGCCGATGTTCGTGGATAAACCATTGGTGGACAACGAGCCAGACCTGCGGACATTCGTCCGCTGGGTGCGCGCCGGCGGTCGGATTATGTCCTCCAGTTGTATGCGGTACTGCAAGGAGTTCGCCCCGTACCGGCTCTCGACGCACAACCTGGGGGCGCTGCGCCTGGCGAGCATCACCACATGCAAGAGTTGGGAGCGATACGGCATTCACGCGATGGAGGGGGTTTATTCGATAATCGGGCCTGGATTCGAGACTGTCCGCAACATCGGCACGCGCGACCGCAACATCATCCACCTCAAGCACCGCTGTGGGGCCGACGTGATCGTGGCCGCCACCGACGATATGTACGGCGGGTTCGGCTGCCTTCAGTTGATCGGCACCGCCGGACACGCCGAGGCGGCCTTCAGCGACACCTTCTACTCGTTCCGCTCTCAACTGGCGGCGTTCGTGGAAAACCTGACGACGGGCAACGCGCCGTTCCCATTCGAGCAAACGGTGGAACTGATGAAGATCATCATCGCCGGCATCGTCAGCCGAAACGAAAGCGGGCGGGAGATCGCCCTGGGCGAGATTGTCGCGGAATGAACGGAATCGGCCTCGATTGGAGGAGCATCGGATGTTTGACCTGAACGGTAAGGTGGCGCTGGTGGCCGGTGGGGCTGGGTATCTGGCCACGCCCATCTGCGAGGCACTGGCTGGGCAGGGTGCGGCCGTCATGGTCGCCGATCTGGCCCATGAGCGGGCACAAGCACTCGCTGGAGTCATGACCTCTGCCGGCCACAAGGCTGGCGCTATCCGGCTGGACGTTGGGATTGAGCAGTCGGTCCGCGAGGCCGTCGCGGCGACGTGCGAAAAGCTGGGCGGGCTTGATATCCTCGTAAACGCTACTTATCACTCGATTGGAAAAACCGTCGATGAGCTGGGCGCAGATGAGTTTGACATCGCCAACCGCGTGAACCTGACGGGCGCCTTCCTGCTGGCGCGCGAGGCAGCCGGGGCAATGCAGCCGGGAGGTAGCGTCATCATGTTCGCCTCCATGTACGGCCAGGTGTCTCCGGACCCGCGGGTCTACGAGCCTCCGCTCAAGCCAAATCCGATCGAATACGGCGTGGCCAAGGCGGGGATTATCCAGATGGTAAGATACCTGGCGGTGGCTTGGGCCTCGCGCGGCATCCGCGTCAACGCCATCTCGCCCGGACCCTTCCCCAGCCCGGCAGTGCAGAAGGCGGCGCCTGATTTTATTCGCCGGCTGGTGCAGAAGGTTCCTTTAGGCCGCATCGGCGCCGCCGGCGAGATCGCCGCTCCGGTCGTCCTGTTAGCCTCGGATGAAGGCTCATACATCACCGGCGAGACACTCAACGTCAATGGCGGATGGACCGCCTGGTAGGCGCATGGAAAGGACAGGCATGATGCAATCATCCGGTACGGACAAATCGGCTGGCGAGGGCGGGAACAAGACGATGCGGATCCGCCCGGTCGTGCTGGCGACCGCATGCGTGCCGTGGCGCGCCGACGACAGCCTTGACGAGGACGTATTCGGCCGGGAGATCGCCTACCTGCGAGCGGTTGGGTTCGATAACCTCTATATCTTCGGGACCGCCGGCGAGGGCTACGCCGTCACCGACAGCCAGTTCAAGCAGATCGCCGGTGAATTCTACGCCCTGGCCGGAGGTGGCCCGGGCATTTGCCAGTTGGGCGTCATCGCCATGTCGGTACCGCAGGTTCGCCAGCGCATCGAGGTTGGCCTGGAGATCGGGTACCGATCGTTCCAGGTTTCGCTGCCGCCGTGGGGGGCGCTGAATGACCGCGAACTGCACACGTTCTTCGACGAAATCCTAGGCCGCTACCGCCAGGCGACGTTCCTCCATTACAACGTATCGCGCGGATTGCGGCGCATCCGGCCCCAGGAGTACGGCAAGATCGCCTCCGACCATCCCAACCTGGTGGCAACCAAGATTGGCGGGACCACGCCCGCCGAGGATTTGGCGCTAATGCGACATGCGCCGCAATTGTGCCACTTCTTCACCGAGTTCAACTTCGTTCACGCCTGCCTGTTTGGCGACTGCGGCCTGCTGGCGTCGTTCAGCAGCATCAAGCCGCCATTTACGCTACGGTTGTTCGAGGCGGGCTGCCGTAAGAATCTGGCCGAACTGACGCGGCTGTCGGGCGATCTGGGACGGCTATACGACATTGTCCTGGCTGTCCTGCGCCAAGGCCAGCACATGGACGGCGCCTACGACAAGATGTTCCTCAAGGCCGCCATTCCGGAGTATCCTCTGCGGTTGCTGCCGCCCTACCAGGGCAGTACCGACGAGGAATTCGAGAATCTTTTGATCCAGGTGCGCCGGCAATTGCCCCAGTGGGCGTAAGTCGGAATGTGGCATGACGTGGTAAAGGAGAATTCGGCATGAAACAGGCCATGCGGCCCAGCCGCGTCATCAAGCGACTCCGCGCGGGCGAAACCGCCCTGTGCTTCAAATTGAACCTTGCCGACGCGCGAGCCGTTGAGATCGCCGCGATGGCTGGCTTCGATTGCCTCTGGCTGGATATGGAGCACGTGGCTAACGACTTGTCCGCCATCGAGCAGGGTGTCTGGGCTGCCAAGGCCCACGACGCCGACGTTATGGTGCGCGTGCCCCGTGGCAGCTACAGCGATCACGTCCGACCGTTGGAACTGGATGCAGCCGGCATCATGGTGCCACACGTGATGAGCCTGGCCGACGCCGCCGGCGTGGCCCGCATGACCAGGTTCCACCCCATCGGCCGACGGCCCGTGGACGGTGGCAACGCCGACGGGGCATACTGCGGGATCGACTTCGTAGAGTATATCCGCCAGGCCAACCAGGAGCGGTTTGTGGCCATCCAGATCGAGGATCCAGAACCGCTGGCGGAGCTGGACGCCATCGCCGCCCTGGCAGGCATTGACATGCTGTTCTTCGGCCCGGGCGACTTCAGCCAAGGCATCGGCGCGCCTGGTCAGTGGGATCATCCAAAGCTACTGGAAGCTCGACGCCGCGTTGCCCAGGCTGCGATAGACCACGGCAAGTTCGCCGGGACGGTGGGATCGGCCGGCAACTTCGAGGAACTGGTGGGGATGGGTTACCGCTTCATCAGCGCCGGGGCCGACGTGGTGGGACTGTCGCAGTACTGCCGATCGATCATGGCGGGTTGTTCGCAGAAAGGCTACCGCCCATTGGCGAGCATCTACGAAGGCAAGTGACATGGACATGTTCAGCTTGAAAGATCGAGTCGCGCTGGTGACGGGCGGGGCGGGCCTTTACGGCCGGCAGATCGTGCGAGCGCTGGCCGAGGCGGGGGCGCGGGTGTACGTGGCGTCGCGGTCGCTGGATAAGCTTCAAGCCCTGGCGGCAGAGTACCGCGCTGCCGGCCACGATGTGCGTGCCCTGGAGATGGACCAGGGCAGCGAGGCATCGATCAAGGCGATGCGGGAGGCTATCGCCACCGATAGCGGGCGGTTACACGTGCTGGTAAACAACGCGGTGGCCAGGCCGGTAAAAAAAGGCTATTTCAGCGACGCCGCGTCCATCGACCAGAGCCTGCACATCAACGGTACCGGGCTGATCCTCCTGACGCGCGAGGTGGGGGAAATCCTCGCCGATGGCGGCTCGATCATCAACATCGGCTCGATTATGGGGCTGGTCGGCCTGGAACCGCTCAACTACCGCGGCACCGAGATGCAGGGCTGGTACCCGGATTACTTCTTCAACAAGGGTGGGATGGCCAACTACACGCGGTTCCTGGCCAGCTATTACGGCCGGCGGGGCATCCGAGTCAACTGCGTGCACCCAGGCGGGCTGTGGATGGCCAACCAGCCCGATGCGTTCGTCAGCAACTACTGCGAGCGGACCTGCCTGAATCGGCTGGCCAACGATACCGACCTTATGGGCATCATCGTGTTCCTGGCCTCCGACGCGTCGGCCTACGTGACCGGCGCGAGCATCCCCGTCGACGGCGGGTATACCGCCAAGTAATTGCGGCGCCGCGCATGCAGACCAGAAGATTCGGCCAATACGACCTGTCGCTGCTGATGCTGGGCACCGTGCAGTGGGGAATGCCCTATGGCATCGCCAACCGCCAAGGCCAGCCCGGCCCCGCGCAGGTCCGAGAGATCCTCGCCGAGGCGTCCGAGGCCGGGGTCAACTGCCTTGACACCGCTGCCGCCTACGGTGGAAGCGAGGAGGTCATCGGCCAGGCGCTACAGGAGTTAGGTTTGCACGAGCGGATTGTGATCGTCACCAAGGTCCGCCCACTGACGCCGGCCGAGCACGCTAACCCGGCCGCCGCCGCCGCGGCAATACGGGACTGCGTACACCAGTCGCTGCGCCGGCTGCGGGTGGAGCGAATCCCGATCGTCCTGTTCCACCGCGAGGCGGACGTGGTGTTCCTGGACGTCCTGGAAGATATGAAGCGAAACGGCGTGGTTGGGCATGTCGGCACATCCTGCGGGCAACCGATGACCGCGGCGGCGGCGCAGGCCCGGCTGGAGGCGCTACAGGTGGCGATAAACCTGCTGGACAGGCGGCACCTGCGGTCGAAGGCGTTTGCCGCAGCGGCGACGCGCGGGGCAGCTATCTTCGTCCGTAGCGTCTATTTGCAGGGCTTGTTGCTGATGGATGAGCCTGCCGTCCCCAAGCACCTGCGGGCTGTGATCCCGCCGCGACAAAGGCTGACCAAGTTGGCGGCGAAGGCGGGTATGAGTCTTGCGGAGTTGGCCCTGCGATACGTGCTGAGTCAATCCGGCGTCACGTGTGTGGTGACAGGCTTGGAAAGCCTGGAGCAGTTACGGCAGAATGTTCGCATGGTGGAGCAAGGCCCGTTGGAGGCTGAACTGACGATGGCAGTGGACTCGGCCGCAGTCCAGTTGCCGGACGAGGTTATTACCCCAGCCCTGTGGCCGTCCCGATAGAATCGTTGCCAAAAGTCTTTTCGCTTTCAGGGCGATGCTCACTGCTGGAACTGCGACACGTGGAGGCGTATCCGGACTACTGCCGACACTGCGACGTGCTGTACCGGCGGGTGCTGGAGCCGATGGGATACGAATACACGATTGACCTGTCGCGAACGGACCAGGCGGCCTGCACGGTGATCGTGAGGCGTAGAGCGGTTTAACTTTGGGTGATAGCGCGGTGGGGCTCCGTCCCACCGCGCATTCAAGCCCATATTAGGCTGGCGGGACAGAGCCCCGCCAGCCAGGTGGGTGGCCTTACGACCGGATTGGTTTATCACAATCCCGCACATATTGTGTTTGGCAACATTGGGGAGCCGAATCAGTTGCTGGCAAGGCCGGCTAACAGCGCCGCGCCTCGGCAGGCGGGTTCGGGGCAGTCGGAGGCGGTTACCGCGATACCCAATGCCTCGCTGGCCAGCTTGGTCCACAGCGGGTGTCGCGTTCCCCCGCCGGTGGCGATGACCCTGCTCGGGCGTCCGCCGTCGCACAGTTTCCCAACCAGCACGGCCAGGTTCCCGGCAACCTGCGTCGCCAGGGCACGCGCAAAGTGCCCGTGGCCGTGGGTAGGCCGCCGGCCCGTCAAGCCCGTAAGCCCGTGATGCTCGCGCACGTTGGGCAGCGCCTGTAGCCCGTCGCAGTCGGCGGGCACGTCGCTCGCCAGGTCCAGCAGGTCGGCCACCGTAAGCTGCGGGGCGAAATTCCGCTGATACCAGTCGATCAAGCCCACCCCATCGGAATGGAACGCCAGGCGGTAGTAGCCGCCGGCGGTCCCCGGCCCAACGCAGCAGCCGGCCAGGGGACGGTAGGCGTCGTCCAACTGCACGCACGCCAGCACCGTGCCCAGCGATACCGACAGCTCGCCAGGCCCGGCCAGTCCGGCCCCGATCGCGGCGGCGTGGTGGTCCAGTGTTCCGGCAGCCAGCGGCGTCCCGGCAGGCAGGCCCAGCCGACCGGCGCCGTCGGCGCATATAGGACCCAGGTGAGTCCCGGGCGGCGCCAGCGTGGACAGCCACGCGCGGTCCAGCCCGATCAAATCAATCGCGGCTGGCCACCACTGCTGACCCCGCACGTCCCACAAACCAAGCAGGGAGGCCGTCGCCTGGTCGCCGCCATGGCGGCCCGTCAGGCCCCATACCAGGTAGTCGGAGATAGTCTTGACCCGCCGGACGCGCGACCACAGGTCCGGCTGACCCCGGCGGAACCAGGCGAGCTTGCCGGCGGCGAACTCGTGAGTGGGAGATATGCCGATGCCCGTGACCTCCGCGAAATTCACCAACCCCCAGAGCCACTCGAGCGGCTGGGTATGCCCGCGGGCACGACCGTCGGGCCAGAGGATCAGCGGCGTCAGCGGCTGATCGTCGCCATCCATCAGGATGAAGCTATTGGCCTGCGAGGAGTAGGACACTGCCGCGATGGACTCCGGCCCGGCGCCGGCTTGGCGGAGCGCCTCCGACAGCAGCGAGGCAAGCGTCGCCCAGAACGGCTCGACGCCAAGTTCACATCTTCCGTCCTGTGTTTCGGCGGGCACGGCCGAGCGAGCCAGCCCGCGCAGTTGCCCGGTACGGTCGAAAAGTCCCAGCTTGAAAAAGCTTGTTCCCAGGTCGATCCCGGCCAGCAGTTGCGTCGGCCCGCTGCTCACGAGTGCAAGTCCTCCCGAGCAATATCCGCCAGCATCGCCAGCGTCGAGTCCACCAGCACTTCCCCGTTAGAGGCCGCGAAAAGCGAGTTGGACGCCTCGTACCCGCCCTCGGCCTGGGCCGCCTCGGTGGCGATGTAGCCCTGGAGTTCACCGTTGGCCAGGGAAATGACGAACGCATCCGGGCGGCGGGCCTTCACGGCCAAGGAATGTTCAACGAATATTTCGCCAGGCCAGCCCACGAACGCCCACGGGCCGACGGCGATGGCCTGGACCTCTGCCGGCAGGCATGACTGGCGGGCCTGTTCCAGCCGTCCGTCCTGCGCCGCCTGCGCCAGTGTGAGGGTCTCTTCGGCACCGAACCAATCACACTCAGCCGTGCGAATCATGGCGCGGTCGGCGCCGCGGCTGCGTAGTTGGGCCAACCGGACGGCGGCCTGGTTGAGTGCAGCGTGGGCCTGTGCAACCGACGGCATCGGCCGTGGGACCAGGTCGAGATACCGCTGAAGGCACCCCAGGCGGATGTCGTTGCGCCACGTAACGTCCGCGCAGCTTCGCCGCACCGCATCGCCAAGGATCTGCCCCAGCCTCTGCGCCTCGGCGAAGGTCTGGCCCCTGACGACGTATCGGGGGCTTTGGTTGCCCGCCGGGCCGGTGTGGTGCAGCACGACGCAGGCATCGCCCAGGAACTGCGACTGCATGTGCCGCCTCGCCAAGCCTGGGAAGTCGCCGCTTACCAGCGTGGAGTCCTCGTGCAAGACGGTGGGGTGCATGCTGCACACGAGCATTGCGGCGATGAGCCGGCCGTCGGCAGCGTCGCGCGCCAGCAGGACCGGCACGTGCGGGTCGGACGGGCCAGCCGCGTCGCGGCGGTTGGTGCCGATGCCGGTGGCGTCGGCGATCGCCAAGCCTAACTCCGCCGGACGGGCCGACTGCCGGGCCAGCATGGCAGCGCGGACCATGCCATCCTCCATACGCTGCACATACCGCGGATCGGCCTTGGGAACCACAGGGTCGGCCTGGCAAAACAGGCAATCCACCGTGACAGGCCCCGAATGCGTGTGCGTGGCGGTCACCATGATGCCGTCAGGCCGGATCCCGCACTCCACGCCGATGCGCTCGCGAACCCGCCTGGTGACGGCTTTACTTACGTAGATCACATCGTTGGCTATGAACAAAACCTCGCGTTGCCCGTCGTTGATGTACAGCGCCGAGCTGAGCAGCGGATCATGCACGCCGCTACTTAGGCGCTCGACATGCGGGTAGCCGAACAGGAATTGCGACGTCGTGGGCGTGATGTCCGTGGCCGCCGCTCCGGCTATCAGGCGCGGGGTCATCCGCGAGTTCTCCTGTGGGGGCGGTTCAATAGCCCTTCTCCCAGTGCGGTTCGATGTCCATGGCCGCGGTCTGCGTCACCCACACGTCCGTCCGCGCTGTCTGGCAGATCGACTCGGGCACCAGGGGCGTCACCGGCCCGTGCATCACCAGCCTGGATACCAGCCGCTGCCACGAGGTCGCCGTCCCGTGAACGCTAATGCCGTGCATTTGGACGCGGAACCGTGCCCCCAAGACTTGCGCCGGGCCGATGGTTGCCGCCTTGGGAGGCACTGCCGCCAGGTCGCCGCTCATACCGAAGCTACCGTGCAGCGAGTTCTGCGCCAGGGTGAAAGGGCTGAGTGTCACGATCCTGGGGCCCATCGTTTTCCACTGCTCCAGGCCAGCGGCGAACTCGGGGGCGTCTGGCTCGATAAACGCCAGGTGTCCGGTCCAGCCAGGCCCGCTATAGCAGATGTCCGCGCCGCCCAGGTCCTCGATCATCTTCCCGTAGTCGGCCAGATTCTCGTTGGTCAGGCCGATCATCTGACGCTCGGGTGGCCTAAGCGCCGGGTCGATTTGGTTGTAGAAGTTGTGCTTGAGACTATAGTTAAAGCCGTGCGGCCAGTCCTCCGGTGCGATCTGGCCATGTTCGTTGGCGTACTCATCCATGTTGAACGAATAAAGCCTGCGGCAGTCCACCCTCAGCTCGTTAATCAGGTAGGCCACGCGGCGGTACATCGGCCAGGGCTGGGGGAGGATCATCACCAGCCGCCGCCCCTCGTCCGAAGACCGCTTGATCCGGAGGAATATGTCGGTGATGAACCGCCACTCCATCTCGTGGTCCTCCATCACCTCGATCCGGTAGTCAGGATTGGGGTGTCGGGCGATATCCTGGCGGCGAATCCGCCGAACACGATCCAGCACGGCCTTGTCACGAAAGGGAACCCATCGGGAGGGACTGTATTCAAATGTGTTCACGTGCCTTCCTTTCCGCCATGGCAACACCTGCCGGCAACCCAGCAGCGGCGAACGTTGAAGGATTCATCCATCAAGGCCAAGTCGGCGTCAAAACCCACTGCCACCTGGCCCTTGCGGCCGGACAGCCCCAGGACCGCCGCCGGGTTTACGCTGGCCATCCTCACCGCCTGGGGCAGGCTCAGGCCCAGCATCCTCACGGCATTAGCGACGGCCAGGTTCATCGTCAGTCCGCTGCCCGCCAACCCACCAGGCATGTGCGACCGCGCGGTCAGCCGGGCCGGCCCGCCGGGATACTTGAATTCCACCTCATTCATGGCCGACTGAAAGACTCCGGTCCCCATACCGGCCCCGACGTTGGCATCGGTTATGAGACTTACTCCGCCCGGTCCCTTGCACGCCATCGCCATCCGCACCGCCACCGGGTCCACGTGCTCACCGTCGAGGATGAAGTCAACGCTCACTCGCGGGTCGGCCAAGATCGCCTCTACAGCTCCGCATGGACGCACGCCTGGGTCTGTTTCGGCGGGTACGGGGAACACGTCGTAGAAGTGCGTCGCGTGCCGTGCGCCTGCCTCGATGGCTGCCTGCGTCTGGGTGACGCTGGCCCGGGTATGCGTGATGAACACCGGTCGGCCGCCTCTGGCCATCCGTGGGATTAGGTCCGTGATGCCCGGAAACTCCGGTGAAATGCTGAAAACCACGGGATACTCACCCGTCGCCTCGATCAGCTCATCCACGCGGCTGGAGTCGGCATTTTGTAGGTCCTCTGGGCGAAATGCCCCAGTACACGACAAGAACGGTCCTTCAAGGTGGAAGCCCAGCACGGCCGTACCCTCAGACCGCAGCGCCGCCAGTGACCGAAGGTACTCGGCATGCTCGTCGCCGGGCCGTGGACACACCGTCGCCAGGATGCCCGTCACACCGTATCGCGGCAAAAGGTCGCAAAGCCCATTGAGTTCGAGCGGACTATGATCGATGCGGAACTGTCCCGTACCGTGGATGTGCAGATCGATGAAACCAGGCACGAGCCAAGCGTTGGCTGCGTCGACGACCTCGACGCCTTCCTGACACCGCTCCAGCCGGTCCGAGGGTTCCACGGCCACGATCCGGCCACAATCGACCAGGACCGAATGTCTCGGGGCCAACCGGTCCGGCAGCACAACCGTGGCATCGCGTATCAATATCCCAGACATGCCGTTACTCCGCCGATGTATGGGCAGCGAACCATCTCCACAGCCTCATATCTTAGCGGCAGGGCCATCATGAGTCCATTCGTCCCCGAATGTAGCGCGGAACACCCCAAAAAGTATGACCGAGCGCAGACTTGCGGCGGTCCCGGGCATATCCCACGTTACCGTTCTCGTCCGTCCGGCCTACCACGCTGCCGAGGCGGTCCTGGACGAAATATTCCCAGCGTCTCGTACACCTGCTGCGCCACGGCTTGGCCGCCCTCGCCGGCCAGGGATCATACCGAACACATCCCGCATAAGAGTCGCTGGACCATTACAGGGGCGCGGGTAGTCCAAACCCCTCCGGTGCCCGCGACACGGCAGGCAGATGCAACAGGCCGCCGAAACGATTTGCGGGTACGGAGTTAATGCGACGGCAAGCAAATGGGCGTCAGCGGGCGCGAATTGCGCCGGGCAAACAGAGAGAGCGTTTCGCTCTCGGTGGGTAACTGGGCCCTCCAGGATTCGAACCTGGGACCAAGGGATTATGAGTCCCCTGCTCTAACCGCTGAGCTAAGGGCCCGTTTTAATTGGCTCTCGTGCGATACGCCAAAAATGTATCGTGTCGTTCCTGCCAGGCATGTCTCAATTTCAACCGAGATAGGCAGCAGGACATTCGCGATTGAACTGGTCCGCATGCCGGCAGCCATCATCTTCCCATGTACAACCCATCGCCCTCGCAGTCAAGTTTGCATATCTCCCGGCGGTGCCGTGGGCTTACCGGCGAGGGTGAATCTCGGCGGGGTAAGATGATGTCTCTCCCGCGCGGAAACCGCTACATCAGTTCCAGTCTTGCCAGTCGCAGGACGAGGGTTTTTCGCCCGTGTCGCTGGAACTCGACGATTGCGCGGGTTTCCGGCCAGGGGGTGTGGAGGCTGACGACTCGGCCGGCGCCGAAAGTGGGGTGTCGCACCATGCAACCGGCTCGCAGATGCTCGTATTCGCTCGGGTAGGGATGCTCCTGTTCCACGGCAGCATCGACGGCGCTTTCTATGGCCGCCCGGTCAGCGGAGTCGGCGTAAAAGTCGTCACCAGCCCGCGTGTGGCCGCGGTGATGTCGCACCTCACCGCCACCACCGTGCCGCCCACCACCGCCATATCGTCCCCCTCTGCCGCGATATTCATCGTGGCCGTCGTCGGCCGGCGCGCCGGAACCTGCCGTGGTGGCGTCCTCCAAGCTCACGGACTCGCCCGCGATTTCGTTGAGGAACGGCGAGGGGACCGCTGCCGTGAACTGCCCGCGAATGGTCCTGTGTCGTGCCGCCGAGATCGTCAGTAGTTCCATCGCCCGCGTCATGCCCACGAAAGCCAGGCGGCGTTCCTCTTCCAGGTTCTGGGGTTCCATCGCCCGCCAGCTTACGCTTCGCCCGTTTTCCTGGCGAATGAAGGGCAGCAGGCCCTCCTCGCAGCCGACGATGAACACTGCCGGAAACTCCAACCCTTTTGCCGCGTGGAGCGTCATCAACGTGACGGCGCCCTGACTGCCCTCGAAGTGGTCCGTATCGCTGACCAAGCTGACCTGTTGGAGATAGTCGCCCAGCGTCCCGCCCCCGGCAGCGTCGAACTCTCCGGCGGCGGTTACCAGTTCGGCAAGGTTGGCGCGGGCCTGACGCTGGTCCTCGGCGGCGCCGGCGTACTCCCCTTCCAGCCCGCTGCGGCGGAGGACGTCTTCCAGTATCGTCCGCACCGGGCGATTCAGGTCGGATGAAAGCCCCGCGATCAGCGCGGCGAAGCCCTTTAGTTTCTCCGCCGCCGCGCCGACGGCGCCCTTATCCGCGCGGCCACATGCCTCCAGCAGTGCTACACCCGCCGTGGCGGCCAATTGCCCCAGACGGTCCTCGGTTACTTTGCCTATGCCTCGCGCCGGCACGTTGAGCACGCGGCGGCAGCTCACGTCGTCGGCGGGGTTGACCAGAAGCCGCAGGTAGGCCAGGGCGTCCTTGATTTCCCGGCGGCCATAGAACTCCACCCCGCGGGCGACGCGATACGGTACGGCGGCCTTTATCAAGGCCCGCTCCAGGACGCGCGAGAGTGCATTGACGCGGTAGAATACAGCCACGTCGCTTAAGAGCCTGCCCTGGGATTGCCACTGTTGGATCCGCAGCGCGACCTGGTCGGCTTCGGCGTTTTCGTCGTCGCAGAAGACCACGCGGACATCGCCTCCGCCGGTGCGTCGCGTCCAGAGGGACTTTTCCTTCCGTTGAAGGTTTCGCGCGATCAGCCTCCCGGCCGCACCGAGGATGGGCGTGGTGGAGCGGTAATTCTCCTCCAGGCGCACGACGATGGCGTTGGGGTAGTCCTTCTCGAAATCCAGGATATTGTGGATGTCGGCCCCGCGCCAGGCGTANNCGGTTAGTGTCCTGGTACTCGTCGATGAGGATGTAACGATATCGTTGGCCCAGCAGTTGGCGAACATCGGGCCGGTCGCGGAGCAGGCAGGCCATGCGGAACAGCAAGTCGTCGAAATCCAAGGCGTTGTTGGCCGCCAGGAGCTTCTGGTATTCGGCGTAGATTTCGGCGATTCGCTTCTGGCGAGCCTGTTCCGCCTTGGCCGCGAATGCAGCGGGGTCGGCCAGGTCGTTCTTTGCCCGCGAGATGGCCGCGTGGACATAGGAGGGCATCAGGTTGAGCGACTTAAGGTCCAGCTTCTCGATGGCCTGCTTGACCAGGCCGACTTGTTCACCCTGGTCGTAGATGCTGAAATTGGGATGCAGGCCCGCCAGGCCGGCAAATTCCCGAAGCAGCCTGGCACAAAGCGAGTGAAAGGTGCAGACAGTGGCGCCGCGCGAAACAGCAAGGTCGGCCACCCGTTGGCGCATCTCTCCGGCGGCCTTGTTGGTGAAGGTGATGGCCAGGATGTTCCAGGGCGCCACGCCTTGGGCGGCAAGATACGCCACGCGGCGGGTGATGACGCGAGTTTTTCCCGATCCGGCCCCGGCCAATACCAGCAGCGGACCGTCGATATGCGTGACGGCCTGTCGCTGGGGATCGTTTAGGTCGCAAAGCAGGTCCAACGAAATTCTCCCGAACAACCGCTCCGACGACAATATAGCGACTCTCCGCGACAATGCCATACGGCGGCTCGGTGACCTCTTGCGTGTTCCGAGTTTCGTTCTCTTTATTCGTCCGGTTCGCGAAGGTTGGCGGTTGGTATTACGGTTGGGTTCCAATCGTTTATGAGCCGCGAACAACGCGAACGTCGCGAACTATTTCCAAAAGAAAAATGCTCTTCTGTTCGTGTCTGTTCGCGAGGGTTCGCGGCTGAAATTACGGTCGTTTTTTAAACCTTCCTTCCCGAGCGTTACTAAAGATTCGCCCCACGATTCCGATGGACTATCTGGAAAGCCGGTGCGCCTACCATGTCGCGAACGGCCGCACAGACACTGACCCGCAAGGACGTATATACCACCGGAGAGGTGGCTAGAATCTGCCATGTCGCCCCTCGCACGGTGAGCAAGTGGGTGGACACGGGGCAACTGCGGGGCTATCGCATCCCCGGCAGCCGCGACCGGCGAATCCCAGCCGAGAACCTCCTGGCCTTCCTGCGTGCCAATGGCATGCCCGAAACCGGCCTGGACGACGACGTATGCCGCGTGCTGATTGTCGCTTCGGCCATGTCGGCTTCGGCCGCCGAGGCGATGANNTGCCGCAAGATCAAAGACAGCGCGGCGCTGAAGACCGTCAAGGTCATCGCCGTTGACGCCGAGCCATCGCAGCGAAAAGGCTGGTTGATTGAACAAGGATTTGACGACTGCCTGCCCGCCCCGTGTTCCCCCGCGAGGCTGGCACAGATGCTGGGAAGATAAACCCGGCGACAGGCGAGTCAATAGAATTGCGGGCCGTCCAGGAGGGTGCGGATATGTGTGTTCCGCTTTAGGACGGCCCGAGTAATCGGCCCCGGGGGGGGTATGCAGCGGACGACTGCCTATGCGGGGGCACGCAAGGCCGGAGGCTGACAAGCCGACGGCCAGGCAGGCCCGAAAAAAGGCAGGCATTGGTGAGGGCAGAGATTCGGGCGGTTCGTGCCACAAGGCGAGCCGCTCGAACTCTTTTTTAAGAGCAACGGTCGAGTTATATGCCCACCTGGCGTGGCCGTGATTGACTGCCAGGAGTCACAGCCATCCTAAGAACTGGGAGGATGCCGAAGATTTCATTTGACGCCGTAACGTACATAACGTACAATTAGTACATATTGATAGATTGGAGTATCCGCCATGACCACCATACCCATCAGCGAGGCCCGCGAACATCTGGCCGATCTGGGCAACCGTGTCGCCCTGCGCGGCGAGCGAGTCGTCGTGGAGCGGAGGGGCAAGAACCTTTTCGCCATGGTGCCCATGGAAGACGTGGATCTGCTGGAGCGGCTGGAAGACGAAACGGATATTCGCCTGGCACGGAAAGCCCTGAAAGAAGGCGGCCGGAATATCCCGTGGGAGAAGGTCAGGAAGGACCTGGGGCTGTAACGTTCCATGTCCTATCGAATTGAATTCCGTCCGGCGGCGTTGCGTCAAATGCGTCGCATCCCCAAGCCCTTCAAGGTCCGCCTGTTGACAGCCATCGCCGCGCTGACGGATACGCCACGGCCGCCGGGATGTGTTCGGCTCCAGGGGCCGGAGGGGTTCCACCGAATCCGCGTCGGAGATTACCGCATTGTCTATCTGATCGAGGACCGCGTGCTTCTGATATGTGTTGTCCGCGTCGCCCACCGCAAGGACATCTACCGAGGGCTGTAACGTATCAGCAGCAGTGCTGAACCGGTGAAGATGTGGTGGACCGGCGTAAAGCGGGCAAGACCGGTTCTGATACTTCGTCTCACTGCTGTCGCAGGCGTGCTGCGGCGTCGGGGGCGGCGGCGGCAAGGAGAATCTTGCCGAAATAGACGCGATGGTAGTCGCCGTCGACGTAGGCCCCCGTGAGGATCTCCCCGGAGAGTTTCTCCGGCAGGATGTCGTTGCTGTGGACAACCTGGCATTCGTAGACGACGGAGCACTCCCCCACCGTCGGGGCCAGGACGGTCGCTGCCCGCTGCTCGGTTAGCTTGCACTCCAGGAACTTATTGATCTCCCTGCCGCTGCGCGACCCGCATAAGGCGCAGGCGGATTCCAGGCCGTCTTGCGGAACGTTGACCGTGAAGCATCCGCTGTGTTCGATGCATTGGAAGGTATAGCGGCTGGGGCGGACCATCACGATCCACACCGGAATGCCCCAAATCCGCCCGATGGCTCCCCATCCGATGGTCATCAGGTTGGCCTTGCCCTCGGCGTCGAAGCTGCCCAGCAGCAGGCCCTGGCGGCCCATGATTTCCACCACGTCGGAGTAATATTTCGTCGCGTCGATCTTTTCCCTGTCCATGCGGGCGCTCCATGCGAGATCAGCCTTCCCGGCCGTCCCAACAATAAATGCAAAGCTTCTCCTCGGGTAGCCCGATGACCGCCACCAGGCCGGTGGGGTTGATCTCCCTGAGGCTCATCGCCAGGCCGCCGGAGTTCCGCACCGCCATACCGCCAACGTTACACGATCAACTTACACACAACTGATTACACCACTCCGGGCGACTCGTAGGTTCTTCCGCCCTTGCCGCAGGCAAGGTTGCGCCGGGCCGCGCGGAGCAGTTGGTTGCCGCAGACTGTTGGGTACTTTCCGCTGACGCAACCCAGGCACAGCGATCCGCCGTCGATGCCGATGCACGGGCCAAGGTCCTCCACGGCCAGATACCGCAGACTGTCCACCCCCAGCGCCTCGGCCATGCGGGCCAGTGCGGCGTTGGCGGGCCTTCCATCGTAACGGGCGTTGATGAACCTGGGGGCGAACAGCTCCCCCAGCGTTGACATGTCTATACCGTAGAAGCATGGCGAAACGATCGGTGGGCAGGCCACGCGGACGTGTATTTCCCTGGCCCCGCCGCGACGGCGGATGGCTTCGGCCAGCGTCATCAACGTGGTGGACCGCACGATGGAATCCTCGATGAGGAAGACCCGCTTGCCATCCAGCACCGCCGGGATAGGGGTGTACTTGCCCTTGGCGCTGCGCCCGCGCGTGGAATCCGGCTGGATGAACGTCCTGCCGACGTAGCGGTTGCGGATGAGTCCCTCGACGCATGGAACGCCCAGTTGGTAGGCGAAGGCGTCGGCGGCGGCCTTGGCGGTATCTGGGACCGGTACGACGATGCAGGAGGAGTCGATCTTTCGGTCCTCCAGTTCCGCCAGCCGCCGCCCCGACCGCGCACGGGCCATGTAAACGCTCGATCCGTCCATCGTGCTGGCGACGTTGGAGAAGTACACCCACTCGAAGAAGCAATGCGCGTGGCGGCGCGGGCGGGCAAAACGCTCGAATCGCAAGCGGCCTTTCTCGATAATCGCCGCCTCGCCGGGTTGCAGGCTGTGAATCTCGGTGAAGCCCAGGTTGGAAAGCGCTACCGACTCGCTGGCGGCGGCAAAAAGCCTCCCCTGCGCCGCCCAGCTCAACGGGCGGAACCCCAGCCCGTCGCGCGCGACCATCATCCGCCCCAGTGCGTCCAGGAAGACGATGTTATAGGCCCCGTCGAAACTCCGCGCCAGCGAGGCCATCACCTCGCGAAGGCCCGGCGGGCGGTCGCCGCGAAGGCGATACGCCAGGGCGTGCATGATGATCTCGGTATCGGTGTTGAGGGAAAAATGGTAATCGCGGCGGGTCTGAAGACGGCGGCGGAGCTGGGTGTAATTNNTTGAAGGCGAAGCTGAACCACTTCCAAAGCCTGCCGTGGTGGCGCTCGAAGGGTTGTGCGTAGCGGGCGTCCTCGGCGCCGCAGGTGGCGTATCGCGTGTGTCCGATGGCCGCCCTGCCGGCGTACTCGGCCAAAATCGAGCGGTGCTTGGCCGGATGGGACATGCGGAAGACCTCGGCGACCGTGCCGACGTCCTTGAAGGTGTCCAGGAGTTGCGGCCTGGCGGGGTGGAAGCTGGTCAACCCGGCGGCCAACTGACCGCGGTTCTGAAGGTCCAGAAGGATCGGCGGGATCATCGACGCCACATCGCCGTCCACGACCGCCTTGGTGACCGGGCCGTCGCGACCCATCGGCTCGTCCAGCCAATACAACGCAGCCACGCCGCATTCATGACGCAGTTCGTCGCCCAATTGCCGCTCCTGTCGCCCAGGCTCTCCCGCTCGGGCGGGCAAAGCCAACCCGCATCATAACAACTAGCCCGATGGCCGTCAAAATGATGCTGTGAAGAATACGTTGAATAAGGCGAGCTGATCGCCAGGTGCCACCCCCAAATGAAGCGTAGCGAAGTTTGGGGGTGTGCGGATTGGTGGTGACGAACGTGGCTCACCCCCAACCCAAAGGTTGGAGGTGGCACGAATATCATGCTGCGGTTTGGGTTCGGTAGGGCAAGTGGATTCTGAGCCGGAAGGCACAGGTTCCGGGCCGGAAGGCCCAGGCGTGCGGGGTTTTCTTGTCCGGTCCGGTAATCTGAAAGCCCTTGCTACTTCATGGTCCAGTGATGGATAATTCCCCTCCATTAGTTAAAGGGTGGCGGGGCTCCGTCCCGCCACCTTGGATATGAACGCGGTGGGACTCAAGCCTCACCGCGCGAAATGTGCGCGGAACGCCTCAATAAAAAGGTATCCCCATGAGCGTACTCAAAAAGGTCAAGTTGCCGGATTTCGGAGGCCGCAAGGACGCCAAACCAGTCATTTCCGTCGAGGAATATCGCCGGCGGATCGAAACCGCCGTCGAACGAATGACACGAGCGGGCTTGGATTTCCTGGCCGTCTATGGCGACCGAGAGCACTTCGCCAACCTGACTCACCTGTGCGGCTTTGACCCGCGCTTCGAGGAAGCCCTGTTGCTGCTGAACCGCTCCGGGGATCGCCTGCTGATCGTCGGTAACGAATGCATGGGCTACCTGCCCGATCCGGCCATCGGCTGCCGCGTGGAGCTTTTCCAGGATTTCAGCCTGATGGGCCAGCCGCGGGAAAAGTCCAAACCGCTGCGGACGATCCTGTCGGGCTTCGGGATCGGCCGGGGGGCCAAGGTCGGCTGTGTCGGATGGAAGTATTACGACGCCCGGCTGGTTGACGGAGGCGAACTGGCCATGGACGCCCCGGCGTACCTGGTGGACCTCCTGCGCGAACTGGCCGGCGATCGCCAAGCCGTCCGCAACGCCACGGATATATTCATCAATCCCAGCGACGGGCTGCGGACCGTAAACACCGCCGACGGCATCGCGCTGATGGAGTTTGCGGCAATCCACACATCCCAGGCCGTAAGAGCCTCGCTGGAGGGCATCCGGCCTGGCGTGCGCGAGTGCGACCTGCCGATGCATGCGACGGCGGCGGGGCTGCCCTACTCCTGCCACACGATGGTCATCTTCGGAGACTTGAACCGCCGCGGTCTGGCCAGTCCAACGCAACGCAAGGCCCGCCGGGGCGAAACGTATGTCCTGGCGTTGGGCATATGGGGATCGTTGACTTGCCGGGCGGGAATGGTGGCGGTTGGGCCAAAGGATCTGGCAGGTGAGTTGAAGGATTTCTACCCACGCTTTGCGGCAAAGTATTTCGACGTGGTCGTGGCGTGGTACGAGAAGATCAAGGTCGGCGCTCTATCCGGCGAGGTTTACGCCGCCGCGCACGCCGCTCGCGACGCCAAACTAATGGACTTCGCCGTCAACCCCGGACATCTCATCGGCATGGACGAATGGCCGCACTCGCCCTTCCAGGCCGGTTCCACCGTGCCTTTGCGTTCCGGCATGGCCATCCAGATGGACATTATCCCAGTCTCCAAGGGACCGGCCTGCTACTCCAACGTCGAGGACGGCGTGGCCCTGGCCGACCAGAAGCTCCGCGCGGAACTGGCCAAGCGCCACCCGGCCTGCTGGAAACGCATACAGGCCAGGAGGAAATTCATGGCCGGCAAACTGGGCATCGAACTGGACCCCAGCGTCCTGCCGCTTGGCAACACACCGGCCTGGCTGCCACCCTACTCCATGGACCCGGGCGCCATCTTCGTGAAAGAATAATCGCGACGGCCCCTCCTGCGAGCAAGCCGTCTTCGGCCAAGTCGCACGTTGTCACAAAATCAAACCTACACACAATACTTGACGCTATCGGTTGCGTGCGGCCGTTGAATTCTTCCCTCATTTGGGCGAGGATATACCCATGTCAGCGGCGAAGGCACAATCCAAGGGCGGCACGCCCCGCATCCTCAACCGCAAGGCCAGGCACGACTTTACCATCCTGGAGACCGTCGAATGCGGTATCGTGCTTACCGGAACGGAGATCAAGAGCCTCCGCGCCGCCGCCGCGAGGATCGAGGAGTCCCACGCCAGAATCCGCGACGGAGAGGTCTTCCTGGTGGGCGCAAGCATCTCCACATACCCCCAAGCCGCCGCGGCGGCACAACACGACCCGGACCGCCCCCGCAAACTGCTGCTCCACCGCCGCCAGGTGGAGGCGCTGGCGGCCCACGTCCGCCAGAAGGGCAACACCCTGGTCCCGCTGACGGTCTACTTCAAACGCGGCTGGGCCAAGTGCGAACTTGGCCTTGCCGTCGGAAAACGCGCCTACGATAAGCGCGAGACCATCCGAAAACGCGACCAGAAGCGGGATATCGAACGCGAATTGAGGCGAAGGTCCAGGGGAAAGTGACGAATCGAGCCTGGGGCAAGTCGATCAGGCCAAACCGGGCAGTACGGGTTGCTCTTTTTTGATGGCTGTTGTCCGGCGGCGCCGAGGCTTGCTCATCGTCGCTTCGACAGAATCCAACCGCCGGGCGACTCGTTGCGCCCGCAGCGATTCGGGGTTCTCGGCGATGTCGGTTGCCTTATATCTACCCGCCAACATATCCTCCAAGCGACGGCGGCTCTCTGTGACGTATTTCTTGGATATATCCAGTCCCAGGTAGCGGCGCTTCAGGCGCGCCGCCACGCAGCAGGTGGTGCCCGATCCGCTGAAGGGGTCCAGCACGATCTGCCCCTCATTGGAGGAGACGCGGATGATCCGCTCCAGGACCCGCTCCGGCATCTGGCAGGGATGCCAGCGGACCCGCTCCAGAAACGTGCCGCAGAGTCGCGAGAAGCTCCAGACATCGTCGGGTAGTTTGCCGACGGGGTTGGCCCGCCGGTCGGCGTA
>PMBX01000068.1 GCA_003153915.1 Phycisphaerales bacterium | reverse complement strand
CTGTTAGGCTGTTAGGCTGTTCGACTGTTAGGCGCGGTGGGATGGTCCGGTTGGAAGGAACGGATCAACGCCAGGTGCCACACCCAAGCGAAGCAACGCGGAGCTTGGGGGTGCGATTCATTTCACCCCCAAGCAAACAACGCTTGGGGGTGGCACCAATCACCGTGCCGCCTGGCCGCAGCCTCACTCGCCCAGATAGAGGTTCTGTCCCCCGGTGATAACCTTTTTGGGATCGACCTTGGCGGCAAGGGCCTCGGCGCTGTCGGCGAACAGTGGGGAGATTTCGATGGCCGCGGCGACCTGGCCGTCGGCGTCGCGCGGGACAGTAACGCCCGCCCGCTCCAGCCAGGCGGCCGAGCGGCGGATTTGGTCGTGCAGGCTGCTGGGCAGGCTGTCCTCGCCCGTGGCGTTCTTTATGGGGCTGAATTCCTCGTTGCGTTGCGTCTGGAGGATCACCGTCCGGCCGGCCAGCGGCATGGCGTCGAAGACGAACATTTCCAGCTTGACGGCATTGGGCTTGTCGCTTCGGAGGAGCTTACCCGATTCATCCACGCAGGGCACGACCTTGTCGGCGCGATGGAAGGGAAGCGCCGCGCCGCGCCCGGCAGTGAGGCGCTCGACGAACGAGCGAGACAGGATGTGGATGGCGATGCTTCCGGAACTGAACCGCAGGCGCCCGTCAGCCGTGGTGGCGCGTGCGAGGTCATCGGGCATGTCGGAGTACTCGATGACGATGACCTTGCCGTCGATAAGGCAGAAATTGCCCAGCCGCTCCATCGGATCGCGCTTGGGCAGGGCCTTGGCGCTCATCTCCGAGCCGCGAAGGCTGTGCAAGCCCAAAAACAGCGGGTCCAGACACCGTACCAGGGGATTGTCCACCTGGAAGTAACTGATCAGTTCGATGCCCCGAGCGGCCATGTCCGCCAGCGCCCCGCTTTTCTTCATCGCCGCCAGGCACCCGCCATGCCCGTCGGGACTCAGCGCCAGCGAGCCTTTCTCGGCCAGTAGCAGCTTTCCGTCCAAGCCGATGGCAGGCATGGTCCCCTGGACAAGGAAAAATACGTCTTCGGGCTTGAGGCCGAAGTAGCGGTTCTGCCGGAAAAACGCCCGCGTGGCCACGTCATTGGCTTGGGAGGTCATGATGTACCAGGGGATCGCCGCGCCCGTCCGCCGTGAGGCGGCCAGGACCTGCTCGGCGAAGACGCGGAACAGCGGCTTGTGGGCCACCGGGGTGGCCTCCAGGCAGCCCTTGGGGCCTTCGTAACCCAGCCGCGTTCCCTGCCCGCCGGCAACAACGAAGGCGGCAACCTTTCCCGCACGCAGAAGTTCCTCGCCACGTTGCGAGGCGGCCTGGTGTTCCGCCAGGACAGCAGGGTCGGTGGGCTTGGCCGGAACCACCGCCGGCGGCTGGATGTCGCCGCTAGGGCGCGCCAGCGGCCGCTTACGGACATACTGGGCGATCCACTGGTCCAGTTGGTCGAAATCAATTGCCGCGATCTGCTCGGTCAAGACGGCCCGCCCAGGCTCGTCCAGTTCATCCCAGAACCGTAGCAGATGCGATTGGCCGTGTTTTTCCAGCGTCTTGCGTAGCGAGGCGATGTCTGGCATTCGAGGTTCTCCGCCGGCCGGCGAAAATAAACGCGACAACCGCACCGGACCGGCGATGGAAGACTAGTGCATCCCCCCGCCGGATGTCAACGACGCTTGCGCCAAACCTACAGGAATCGCACGGCTATCATTGAACCCCACCAGGCCCTGACGATCTTGCCCCGCCGCCTCTGGAACAGACAAACCCATCAAATTTAATCAGGACGTTACCACCGATTGCGTCTTCATTGTTATAGGCGGCAATCCGTCATCCAATTTCATGAGCTTTTGCACCGAGGCTTCAAGCGGGTACAAATAACGCCGGAAGACTTCCGCTTCAATCTGCGCCCAAGGCACCCACCTCTGCGGTTTGGCCAAGTAGCGGATAGTCCGCGACAGATCGTACAACGGTTGATACATCTCCCATATCTTCGCGTACCGAGTTGTTTGTATAAGCGTTTTATTACGGCTTTCGTGAGACACCACCCTGGGAACCTTATCATATTTAAGGAGCGCATCCACGGCATGGAGGGCAGTATAGAACGTGGCGGTCACGGCCCAGTCAGGGAACTCGGGATCAATCTTACTGATGAAGGCTCTATTATGACGCCACTGGTTGATGTGGTCTGTCGGCATCGTGGTAGATATCAATGGCTGCTTCACGAACGATGAAGCGGTCCAGTTCGTCCTCCGGCAGTTGGTGGATCTCGACCGGTCCGACATTGAACCCCCGCACCCACGCCGCGTTGAGCCTGGCCAGCCGGTCGGCCAGTTCAAAGTCGAAGGATTCACTGTGTGGAACAAAAAACAGTCCGATTCCTACACCACGGGGAACGGCATAACAGTCTTGGATACGTCCAGCTTGCTCTTCTTCTTTCACCCACCGGAGAACATGGTCGAACATGGAGACGATTTCGTACCACCAGACTTCGATGCTGATACCAAGACGGCACGCTTCAATAACCTGCCGACCTGTTCGCGTAAATAGCTCATCATTCTCGGGGTGCAGGACGTACTGACAAGTTCCATCAGCATCCTCGCGGATATGCGAACGAGTCTGTTTTTTCTGTTCGGTGTCCATGTGTCAATGAGAACCCTTAGCGAACATCGGGCAATTATAGCCGATTCCTTGATTACAACCTTTAACAATCTTATACCCACCATTTGCCGCGTCAAGATTGTTTCAGCAGGCAGGCTGGTCGTTACGCCGGTGGCAGGAGTCGCCCGCTCCTTACCGCGGTGGCTTGATGTAGGGCTTGAGGCCGGGGCAGGCATCCGGCAGGGCCTTGGCCACCAGACCGGCGATNNACAGCCCAGCTCGGTCATACCGGCCGGACCGAGTTTCGCGTAGAGTTCGGCGCTTGCGGTGTTGAGGTCCACCAGCGGCACGGACTTCTGCGAGGCCACCGCTTTCATGGCGTCGGCGTAGACCTTCAGCTTGTTGCTGACCGCACCGTCGGGGCGCATGTGCATACGGCTGACGGGAGTCACCAGGATCGGCTTGGCCCCGCGAGCCCGCGCTTCATCCACGAAGCGGATAAGGTTTGCACGATAAGTGGTGTTGGGGTCCGTGGTTCGATCATCGTGGCCAGGCTCGTCGTTATGCCCGAACTGGATGAGGATGAAGTCGGCCTTACGGTCCAGGACCTGTTGCCATTTTCCCGAGGTTCGGAAGCTGTTGGTGCTCTGGCCGCCTTCGGCGAGATTGATCAACTCCACCGGACCGGTGAGGTAATCCTTGAACATCTGTCCCCAGCCCCTGTTGGGCATCTCGGGTGGACAATCGGCCACCGTGGAGTCCCCCGCCAACACGATCCGGATGGGAGGCAGCGAATCGGCTTTTGCGGCGGGAGTGGCTTGCGAGAGACTTGTACAGCCGGCCAACATGGCGGATACACCCACGGCTACCAGGATTATCGCCTTCACTGACATTACTTGGATACGCATGGCCAGAAACTCCTATTTAAAAAGTTCAACGGGATCGAATCTAGATTACCGAAGTCATGCATGAATGGGCAAGGAATTGATCTAACAGCAGTCCCACTCGCAATCGCACCCCATACAATGGCCGCGTAAGTTTCCAAGTCTTATCCGATCACGACGTTTTCCCTTGGGCAGGCATAATCGGCCGGGCGAACCCTACCCACCAGCGCCAGCAGCAACGCCAACGGTCCCACGCGGCCGAGGAACATACCGGCCACTATCACCATTTTCCCAAAGACATTCAAGCCCGGCGTAACGCCCACCGACAGGCCCACGGACCCGCAGGCGCTACATGCCTCGAAGAACAAGTCGATGAAGGCATACCCCGTCCGCATCGCCACGCATAACAGCAGGGTGATGCCCCCCACCAAAGCCAGGTATAGCGCGGCGACGGCCACGGACCGCCGAACGATATCGGCGGCAATGCCTCGACGGAAGATTTCCACTTCCTCTCGCCGTCGCATCACCGAGTAGATCGTCGCCAGCAGTATCGCCGCGGTGGCGGTCCCCATGCCGCCGGCAGTGCCCGCTGGACTCCCGCCGATAATCATCAGCCAGCACATCCAAAGCTTGCCGGCATTGGACAGTTCGGACAGATCTATTGTGCTAAAACCGGCCGTTCGGGCTGAGATAGACTGGAAGACCGCCGAGCCGATCTTGTCGCCGGGAGCCATCCGCAGCCAATCGCGCCGGATGCGCGTCTGTTGGTCATACACGGGGGTTCGCCCGATGTCACCGTAGCGGCTGCGATCATTGGGAGGCTCCACCAGCAGCAGGCCCGCCGCCCCGCCAAAGATCAACGCCAACGTCGCCGTCAGCACGATGCGGGAATGCAGCGACAATCGAGCCTTGGCCGCGCCAACCGCCTGGCCGGACAGTCCGCGCAAAAAAGCCACCCCGCGGCGCCACGTAGCCCGGACATAGGCGAGACAATCCATCAGAACGGGAAACCCCAGTCCCCCAAGCACGATCAGCGGCGCCATGACCCCCAGGACCTGCCAGTGTTCACGCAGGGGCCTGGACCATCCGGAGCGGACGCCTTCCATCATGTTCTGGTCGCAGGGGCTTAGTCCGGCGTTACAGAACGCCGAGACGCTGTGGAACACGCTGTACCAGACGGCACGGGCGTGGGACAAGCCCAGCCCGTCCAATCCGGCGAACATGGGGTAGAACATCGCCGCCCCTACGGCCTCCAGGACGAACGTGGCGGCCATGATGAACAGGACCACCCGTTTCATGGAGCCTACGTTGCCGGGGGAAACCATCTGTCCCAGATCGCTGCTTCCGCGCTGAAAAAGCCCTTTGCCCAATAGCAAAGCCAACATGGTCCCGAACACCATCACGCCCAGGCCGCCCAACTGAATCAGCGCCAGGATGACGGCCTGTCCGAAGGTCGTGAATTCCGATCCGATCCTGCGGACCGTCAGGCCGGTGACGCAGACGGCGCTTGTGGAGGTGAACAGGGCGTCAAAGAAGTCAATGGCCTTGCCCAACGGCGGAGTGGATACCGGCAGCATCAGCAGGCCCGCCCCAGCCAGGCAAAGGAAGGCGAAACTTCCGATCAGCAGCCTGGAGGGGTGTATGCCGCTGCCGGACAACCGCAGGTTCACCGACAAACCGCGGATGACCAGCATCACCAGGATATACCCCTGCGTGACCAGGACATAGAACATCCCGGCGGAGACGATCATATGATGAAACCGGTAACTGACGGCAACGATCCCCGCCGCCAGCGCCATGAGTGCGAAATCGACCCAGTTCTCGCGGAGATACACTCGGCGGTCCCAGGCCAGCAGGAAACGCAACATGCGGTCCAGCACGAAGACGGCAACGATGATCACGTCGGACAGGTGAAGGATCTTGCGATGGTCGGCTCGAAGCTCAAAGCCCCCATACTCCAGCAACAGCGCCACCACGGCAGATAGCGCAGTGGCCGCCAGGACGATGTTCAACACCGTCGCCAACCAGGCGGGTCGCAGGCCGCCTTCGATTGTCGCGCGCGGAGGAATCATCATTTAGGCCGCCCCGCCGGGGCTTCAGGTCCCCTTGCCATACACCTTGCCGGGATCAAAAACCTTCTCAGCGACGATCTCCCATCCCCCCTCGGCGGTCAAGCGGCGGTAGAAGCAGGAGCGGTATCCGTCGTGGCAGGCCGCCCCGTGCTGGACGACCTCCACCACCACGCAATCCTTGTCGCAATCCGTGTAAATGGCCTGGACGTCCTGTGTATGGCCGGATTCCTCACCCTTCATCCAGTATTTCTTGCGGCTGCGGGACCAGAAATGCGTCTTGCCCGTGCGGATGGTCTCGGCGAGGGCCTTGGGGTCCATGAAGGCCACCATCAGCACCGCCTTGCTCGCCGCATCAACGATCACCGCGGTCAACAGCCCGTGGTCGTCCAGCTTCATCGATTGAATGGTTTCGTCCAATTGGCTCACTTTTTTCTCCATCATTGCCAAGCAGGCACATCTTGTAGCCAAAGATGCTACCGGTATCGACGGCAGGGGTCAAAGGTCTAACGGACGCCACGTCCGTTGCACATGGCCTGTTGCTACGCCCCGCCCAGCAGTTCCAGCTTTCCACTATAAGCTCGCAAGACCGCTCGGCGGAGGACCTGGTGGTGCGGGGCATCCAGGGCAGGGTCTTCCTTGACGATAGCGAAGGCGTCGCGGCGGGCCATGCGGAGCAGGTCGAAATCCTCGATCAGGTCAACGACCTTCAGTTCCGGCAATCCATGCTGGCGGGTGCCGAAAAACTCCCCCGGCCCGCGGAGGCGAAGGTCCTCCTCGGCGATTTTGAACCCGTCGTGCGTTGCCGCCAGCACCTCCAGGCGGCGCCTGGCCAGGGGGTTCCTCGGCGAGGCAACCAGGACGCACATCGCATCCTCCCGCCCCCGGCCGATGCGCCCGCGAAGTTGATGAAGCTGCGCCAAGCCGAACCGCTCGGCGTGCATTACCACCATCACCCCCGCCGCCGCAACGTCCAGCCCCACCTCCACCACCACCGAGGCGATCAACGCGTCGATCTTGCCCGCGTGGAACTCCCGCATTGCCGCATCCTTGGCCTTGGCGGGCATCTGCCCGTGGATCAGCCCAACGCGGAAGCCCTTCAACGCCCCGGCCGAGAGTTCCTCATAGGCATCCTGCGCGGCTTGGAGCTCCAGTTGCGGATTGGGATTCACCAGCGGATAGACGAAGTACGCCTGTTGCCCCGCCGAAAGCCTGCCGCGGACCATCTCCAACACTTCGGGAAATTCTTCGGCGCCCGCGCACCTCGTGATCGTTTTGCCCCTGCCGGGCGGGCAGGCGTCCAGCACCGAGACATCCAGGTCGCCAAAGACCGTCATCGCCAAAGTCCGTGGGATCGGGGTGGCCGTCATGACCAGGTAATGGGGCGCGAAGCCCTTGCCGCGGATGCCAGTCCGCTGACGGACGCCGAACTTGTGCTGCTCATCCACCACCACCAGCGCCAAACGAGCAAAACGGACGCCCTCCCCCAACAACGCGTGCGTCCCGACAACGATATTCACATCGCCTGCGGACAGGCCCTCCAGTACGCCCTTTCGCTGGGCGGCCGACTGACCCCCCACCAGCATCCCCGTCCGTACCCGGCTGCCCTTGAGGTACGCCTGTATTTTCTCGTAATGCTGTGCGGCCAGGATTTCCGTCGGGGCCATGATGGCCGCCTGTTTTCCGTCGGCCACCGCCACCAGCGCCGCGTACAGCGCCACCACCGTCTTGCCCGAACCCACGTCGCCTTGAAGCAGCCGATTCATGGGGCGCTGCCGTTTCAGATCGGCGACGATCTCGCTGATGACGCGGTCCTGGGCAGCCGTCAGCGTAAACGGGAACCGCCGCCGTATCCGCCGGTCCAGTTCCGCGTCGTGTCGCAACGGATGCGCAGGCCGGCTGACCTGCTTCATCCGCGTCAAGGCGATGCCCAACTGCATCAGCAGGCATTCGTCATACGCCAGCCGCCGCCGTGCCTCCGACCACTGCTTCTTGTCCTCCGGCCGATGCATCGCCACGATGGCCGATGGGCGGTCCATCAACTCCCGCTTGGTCAGATAGTCCCGGTCAAACCACCGCTCCACCAACCCCACCGCCTGCGGCAGCACTTTCTTGATAATCTGGGCGATAACCCCGCTGGAGAGGTTCGCCCCGGCTGGGTAGACGGGCATCAGTTCGTCGCTGGAAAGGTCCGTCCCCCGCGGGTCCCAGATGATCTGGTGGCGAGGATTAATGAACTGGTTATACTCTTGGTAGACCGACACCTTCCCGCTGACCGCCAGAGTAATCCCCGGCCGGACGGTATCGCGGAGGTAGCCCCCGTGGAACCANNCGCTTGCCGTACCGTTTCTCCTCGACGGCCAGGACTTCCCCAGCCACCGTGGCGGCCGGCTCATCGCCGCGCAACGCACTAATAGGCTGGACCTGGCGACGGAGGTCGAACCGCCTGGGGAAGTACGTTAGCAGGTCTTCCAGCGTGGCGACGCCCAGATGGACCAACTGCTCGGCGCGGACCGGTCCGACTCCCTTGACGTATCGGACCGGCGTGTCGAGTGTGATCGAACCCACGAGACTCGCCCAGGCGTCCCGGTGGCGCCTATTTCTCGGGCAGGTTTATGACCTGGCCGACCTTGATGTGGTTGGCGTCAATGCCCGGATTGGCCGCGATGATGTCCTTGGCCCGCGCATCGGTATTGAAGAACTTCCGCGCGATCTTGTAGATCGTGTCGCCCTTTTCCACCGTGTAGGTTCGCGGCGGGACCAGCGGCTTGGGGGTGGAAGTCTCGACCACCTGGGGCGAGGCAGCCATCGCCGGAGGCGGCGGAGTCGTGTCCGACGCCGGTGCCAACGACTCCATCGGGTGGGCCGGAGGCTCCACCGAAGTCGTCTGCGGCCCCTTGGCCTGCGGCTTGCAGCCGACCATCACCATCACCGACAGCAACAACATCAGTGCCACTGCGTATCGCATATCGAATCCTTTCGCCCCCCAACCATAACCAGCGAATCATAACAACCGCCCAAGGCATGTCAAGCCATCGCCTCCGCCACCTTGGACTTTCATTTCTTGTCATATAAGTCCGCCGACGGAGAGACCCTGCTCCGACTGAGCGTTGACCATGCTGGAGCGGCTTGGTAGCATCCGACCCTTCTGGCTGGAAGGAGACCATTTGCCCATGACGACACACAACGTGGCATTGATTCTCGGTGACGGAACAGGCCCTGAACTCGCCGCCGCCGCCCGGCGGTGCATCGACGCGGCCTTGGCCGCCACGAGCGGCGGGGGAACCATCCAATGGCGCGACTGCCAGGCGGGCGTGGACATCATGGACAAATACGGCACGCCCATGCCACAGGAAACCATCGACACCGTCCGCGGCAGCGATGCGACGCTGAAGGCCCCCATCACCACGCCCATCGGAAAGGGCTTCCGTTCCGTCAACGTACTGCTCCGCCAGACGCTGGACCTCTACGCCTGCCTGCGCCCCTGTAAGACCTACCCTGGCGTCCGCGGCCATTACAAGGACATCGACCTGGTCATCGTCCGCGAGAACACCGAGGACCTTTACGCGGGTGTGGAATTTGCCGCAGGCGCGCCCGAGACAGCCGAACTGATCGCCCAGATCAATCGCTTGTCCAGCGACCGCAAGATCAAGACCTCCCCGGCCACAACCGGCGTGTCGATCAAGCCCATCAGCGTGGAGAACACCACGCGGATCGTGAAGTTCGCCTTCGATTACGCCCGCGCCAACGGCCGAAAGAAAGTTACAGCCATCCACAAGGCCAACATCATGAAGCACACCGACGGTCTGTTCCAGGCGGTTGCTTCGCAAGTCGCCGCCGGATACGGCGACGTGGCCTTCGAGCAGATGCTGGTGGACAACATGTGTATGCAGCTTGTGCAGAAGCCCCAGCTTTACGACGTGCTGGTGCTGCCCAACCTTTACGGCGACATCCTCTCTGACCTCTGCGCGGGGCTGGTCGGCGGGCTGGGCGTCGCGCCAGGGGCCAATATCGGCGACCACGGGGCGGTCTTCGAGGCCACCCACGGCAGCGCCCCCAAGTACAAGGGCCTCAACAAGGTCAACCCGACGGCCTTGATCCTGTCGGGCATGTTGATGCTGCGTTACCTGGGTGAGAAATCCGCCGCCGACCGGCTGGAACGCGCCGTCTCCGCCGTCATCGCCGAGGGAAAGTCCGTTACCTACGACATGAAGCCCAATCGCGACGATCCCTCTGCCGTCGGAACCAGCCAAATGGCCGATGCGATCATCGCCAAGATGCGATAAACGAATCGTTGCGACGCCGTCGAGCGGTCCGTACTTACCCACACTTGCGGTGAGTCGATGGTCCAAAATGCGGCGATGGACATCCTGAGCGGCGATTCCAAGGCCCCTGGCGCCAAACTGGCCCGCCTGGTGATGGGCGCGTGCGCCGTTCCCTATTCCGCCGTGGCGAGACTGCGTCGCTGGGCCTATCGCATGGGCGTCTTGGCGTCTCATTCCGCCGCGGCGCCGGTTATTTCCATCGGCAACATCACCACCGGCGGGACGGGCAAGACGCCGATGGTGGCCTGGGTGGTCAAGCACCTCCAGCAGCAGGGGCGAAGGCCGGCGATACTCACGCGCGGGTACAAGGCCGTCGGGGGCCTCAGCGAGGAGGCCGAGCTTCTCAAGGCCCTGACGGGGGCCGAGGTGGTCGTGCAGGGCGATCGCGTCGCCGGGGCGGCGGCCGCCGTGGCGATGGGGGCCGACGTGTGTGTCATGGACGACGGATTCCAACACCTGCGCCTGCGGCGGGATTTCAACATGGTGTTGTTAGACGCCACGAGGCCCGTGGGCACGCTGCACTGCCCGCCGTGCGGGCTCTTGCGGGAAGGGCTCTGGGCGATCCGGGACGCCCAGGCGGTGGTGCTGACGCGGTGCGACCTGGCCGACGAGGCGGCCCTGGCGGCGATGGAGCGGCGGGTGCGGGCGGCGGCGCCGGCGGCGGCGGTGGCGCGGGCGGTCCACCGGCCCGTGGCGGTGATCGACGAGGCCGGCACGCGGCGAGGGACCGACGCCCTGGCCGGGCGGCGGGTGCTGGCCTTTTGCGGGCTGGGCAACCGGGGGGCGTTCTTCCGGACGCTCGAGGGGCTGGGGGCGGTGCTGGCCGGGACGGTGAGCCTGGGCGACCACGCCGCCTACAGCCGGGCCGGCCTGGCGGGCCTGGAGGCCCGGGCGAGCGCCGCCGGGGCCGAGGCCCTCATTACCACGGAAAAAGATTACGTCAAGCTGGCCCGCCTCGGGCAGGGCGGGACGCTTTGGCGGCTGGCCGTCGAGATCCGGTTCGTCGCCGGCGAGCGGGAACTTACGCCAAAGCTCGACGCGGCGGTTTCCCGATGATTGCTCCAGAGGCCCGCCGGCGTGTATCATCTGGCGGACAGGTTTTCTGTCGCCGTTTCGAGCCGACCTCATGGATGAACTGATACGACAGATCGACGCGTTCGGGCAACCCAAAGTGGTCGTGCTGGGCGACTTCATGCTGGACCGGACGATTCGCGGGCACGCCGAGCGGCTGAGCCCCGACGCGCCCGTGCCCGTGCTGAACTTCGTGGACAGCGAAAGCTCCACGGGCGGGGCCGGGCACGTCGCGACGGCCCTGCTGGCGCTGGGGGCGAGGGTCAGTTGCATCGGGCTCATCGGCGACGACCAGCCCGGGCGCGAGATGACTCACCTGCTGGCCCGGACGGGCGCGAAGGTCCACGGGCTGATCCGATCGAGCGACCGCCCGACGACCGTCAAGGCGCGGTACGTGGGGCTGGCCCAGCACCGCCACGCCCAGCACCTGCTGCGGGTCGACAGCGAACTGGCGCAGCCGCCCGATGCGGCGCTCCAGAAGAAGATCCTCCGGGCCTTCCAGGGACAGTTGCGAGGGACGGCCATGGTCGCCGTCCAGGACCACAACAAGGGGATGGTTACCGACGCCCTGACGCCGAGGCTGATCGCGGCGGCGGGCAAGGCCGGCGTTCCGGTGATCGTCGACCCGGCGCTGATCAAGGACTACCGCCGCTACCGCGGGGCGATGCTGCTGTGCCCCAACCGGTACGAGGCGGCGCTGGCCTCCGGGGTGACGATCACGGATGAGGCCTCGCTGGCGCGGGCGTCCCGGGCCATCATCGACGCCGCCGGCGCCAAGGCCGTCCTGATCACCCTGGACAAGGAAGGCGCGTACCTGTACCCGGCGGGGGGCCCGGGGCGGCGGATCCCCCACCCGAGCCCGCGAACCGTCTTCGACGTCAGCGGCGCCGGCGACCAGGTGCTGGCGATGGTGGCCCTGGCGCTGGCGGAGGGGACGGACTTCGAGACGGCGGCCGCCCTGGCCAACGTCGCCGGCGGGCTCCAGGTCGAGCAGGCCGGCTTCGTCCCCATCACGCGAGGGCAGGTGCTCGACGAACTGGACCGGATGGCCGGCACGCGCCGGGGGAAGGTGCTCGACCGGCGGACGCTCTCGCTGCTGCTGGAGCGGCGGCGGCAGAAGGGGCAGAAGACCGTCTTCACGAACGGGTGCTTCGACCTGCTGCACCTGGGGCACGTGAAGTATCTCCAACAGGCGCGGGCGGCCGGCTCGTGCCTGGTCGTGGCGATCAACTCCGACGCCAGCGTGCGTCGGCTCAAGGGGCGCACGCGGCCGATCATCGGACAGAACGAGCGGGCGGAAATGCTCGCCTGCCTCGAATGCGTGGACTACGTGACGATCTTCGACGAAGACACGCCCGAGGCCCTGCTTCGCCTGCTCCGCCCGGACGTGCTGGCCAAGGGCGGCACGACGGCGGTCATCGTCGGGCGCCGGATCGTCGAGGCCTACGGCGGGGCGGTGATCGGGCTCGACGAGGTCAAGGGCCTGAGCACCACGCAGATCATCCAGCGGATCGTGGACACGCACAACGGCGAGCCGCCGGCCCGGGCGGGCGGGCGGCGGCCGCGGCGCGGGAGGAAATAGCATGGCCACCAAAGCGGTCTTCCTCGACCGGGACAACACGCTGATCGAAGACCCCGGCTACATCTCGAGCCCCGAGAGCGTCAAACTGATCCCCGGCGTCGAGCTGGCCCTCAAGAGCCTCGCGCAGGCCGGCTATAAGCTCGTCGTCATCACCAACCAGTCGGGCGTGGCCCGCGGGATCATCACCGAAGAGCAGCTCGAGACCATCCACGCCGAGATGCGGCGTCAACTGGCCGAGGGAGGCGCCCACCTGGACGCCGTGTTCTACTGCCCCTTCCACCCCGAGGGCACGGTCGTCGAGTACGCCAAGGAATCCGACCTCCGCAAGCCCCGCCCGGGCATGCTCCTCAAGGCCGCCGCCCAGATGGACATCGACCTGGCCCAGAGCTGGATGGTCGGCGACAGCCCGCGCGACATCGAGGCCGGGCAACGCGCCGGCTGCCGCACCATCCGCGTGCGGGTTCCGGGCCCCGGTCACAGCCCGACGACGGAAGACACCGACGAAGACACCCAGGCCGACCTGACCGTGCGGAACCTCGTCGAGGCCGCCAAGGCCATTCTCCGCTGCGAGGCCGAGGGCGCCGCCGACCAGGCCGCCGCCGTCGCCGCGGCCGCGGGCGACTGCTTCAACTGGGGCTACGACC
>PMBX01000096.1 GCA_003153915.1 Phycisphaerales bacterium | reverse complement strand
CGTGCAACGAGTTGCACGCCCTACCGCTCCGGTGACAGAGTATTAGACCCATCCATTGCGGACGGCTTTTAGGACCTTGGCGGCGGTGTCGTTGTGTTTCCACTTCAGGAACCGCCACCAGCCGGCCATATCGTCGGGTGGGAGGAGGCCGCGGAGTATCTCCTGGTCGCCTTGGCCGCGGAGGCAAAGCGACTTGGCCTCGTCGATAAGGGCGTGAAGGTAGTCCATCCAGCGGCGGAGTTCCACGGAGGTGCATAACGGTCCGTGGCCGGGGACGATGGTCTTTGCGCCCATGCCGATCATTTTGCGGTAGGTGTCTTCCAACACGCGCAGCGTCTCGGCGCGAAGGTTGACCACCAGGGGGATCAGTCCCCAGCCAAAGATGTCCCCGACGAACAGCACCCCGTCCGGTTCGACCAGGATGATGCAGTCCTCGTCAGTATGACAACCGGGGGCGGGCATCATGTGGACATTGCGCAGCGGGCCCCGGAACCACCGGCCTTGCGGGGGCAGGGGGGAGGCGTCCTGATTGACGATCTGGGCGGAGAATCGCCGCACGAAGGCGTCGTTGAGCGCCACGTGGTCGTAGTGCGTGTGCGTGTTGAGGACGTAACGGACGGTTTTGCCGGGACAGGTGGCCTCGATGGCCGCGAATACTTCCCCCTCCAACTCCGCCTGCTCCAAGGCATCGACGACCAGCAAGCCCTCGCCCAGGTCCATCCAAGCGATGTTGTCGATGGCCTGGCGGACATGGAAACCCTCCCCCAGGCGAATCAGTTTGGGAATTTCGGCTTCTTGGTCAGACATGCTTATCCTTTTCTGCTGGGGTTCTATTGCGGCCACCACAGCGCCGCCCAAAGCAGCGGTCCGCCGTCGGAGCAGGTCATCGTGTGGTAAGCGTTGGCGGGAATCTCCACCACCTCGCCGGCTTCGACCTCGGCTGACTCCTCGCCCACGGTCACCTTGCCACGCCCCTTCATCACCACGTATATCTCGACAGCCGGGTGGGAGTGGCCTTCCATAGAGGAGCGGTTTTCCAGGTATCCGTAGGCGCCCTTGAACGGGGCGGACAGGCCGGCGGGAAGAAAATCCTCTGCCAGGATCGTGTCTTGGTGGGCCTTGCGGGCCTTGTCCTTGACGAATCGCCGAATGTTCATGCCATGTCTCCTCTTTGCGCCGGCTGGCTCACGTCAAGGCGACCGCCTGGCCGGATTGGGCGGAATCGTAGGAGGCGAAGACCAGTTCCACCGTCTTGAGGTTGTCGCGGGCGTCGGTCTCTGCCGTAGCGCCACCGGTCAGGGCGGCAAGGAGGTTGCGGTTGCAGTCCAGGATGCTGGCGTGGACCACGTCGTAGGCCGGATCGGCCCAGGCGTATCGCGGCGGCGGGTAGCGGCTGCTGAGCGTGCCCGATGCGCCGGTGACGCGGATCCAGTAGTCCGGTCCCAGTTCGATGGAGCCGCGCTGGCATTCGGCCAGCACATAAGTTTGCGGGAACCGTTCGTGCTCAAGCCGGCTGGCGTAGCTCATCTCGCAGATGACGGTCGCGCCGTTTTCCATGCCCAGCACGACGGTGGCGACATCTTCGCCGGCGATGGATGGGTTGACCCGCTGCGTGCGACAATACAGGCTGCGGGCGTCGCCGAAGAGGAACCGCGCGGTGTCCAGGATATGGCTGCCGATATCGGTGAGGATGAACCGTTCCAGTTTGCGCAGGAACGGCTGGTTGTCGAAGACGGGAAAACTGCACGAGAAGGTGATCCTGGCGCGGAAGGGCGAACCCAGATCGCAGGAGTCCATCAACCGCTTGAACTGGCGGATGGGGTGCTGCCATCGCCAGTTCTCGTGGATCAGGAAGGGGACGGCGGCCTTGCGGCAGGCCTCAACCATGCGCCGCGCCGCGGCCAGGTCGCTCGCCATGGGCTTCTGGCAGATCACCGCCAGGCGGTGGTCAGCGGCCAGCTTGACGAAATGCTCGTGGGTGTCAACGTCGGTGATGATGTCAACGAAGTCCGGTTTGGTTTTGCGGAGCATGACTTCGGCGTCGTCGTAGACAGCCGGGATGCCGAAGCGGTCGGCGACGGCGACGGCTTTGGAACGTGTGCGGTTGTAGGCGGCTACCAGGTCCACGCCGCCCAATTGTCGCCAGGCGGCGAGTTGAAACTGCGACCAGAAACCGCATCCCAACACGGCGGCGCGCAGGTTCGGCATGGGGCGAATTCCTTTTGTCAGTTTGGTATCAGGGTGCGCAGATAGGCGACACTTTGGACGGCCCAACCGTGTTCCTTGGCGATGGTCGCCTCCAGCGTGTCCTCTGGGGGAATCCACAGCTCCAGAATGGCGTTTACGTCCCGCCCGGCGGCCTGGAGGTGTTTCAGCAGCCAGGGTACATCCAACTGCCCCCGCCCCGCGGGCGTGCCCTCCAGCGTGAATCCCAGCTTGTTGGCGGAGCGGAAGATGCGGAAATCCTTGACGTGCAGACTGACGGTGTACCGTCCCAGGCGGTCCACGACGGCGGCGGGGCCTTCAAGCGAGCCGAAGGAGTTGACCGTGTCCAGGCACAACCCCACCAGCGGGCTGTTGATCTGGTCGAATATCGACCCGAAGGTAGAACTGGTGAAGCGGTCGTGGTTCTCGATGGCCAGGACCACCCCCGCGCGCTTCAGTTCCGGCAGAAATCGACGGATGATTTCGACGATCTGGTCGGGCGCGGGGCGATACTCGCCTCGGTCGGCCACCATACGCAGGATCGGCGATCCCAGCCGCACGGCCACGGACAGATAACGTTCCAGCCGTTCCGGCAGCAGGCCGTTGCCACCCACCTCGATGGCGATTCCCGCGTCCTTTGCCCGGCGGCTCAAGCGGTCCAGGTCGGTATCGGAAAGCTCATCCAGGGGCAGGTTGTCGCAGATCTGTACCAGGCCAACGCCCAGTTTGGCGACGGTGTCCAGAAAATCGAACACCGTCATAGGCCGGGCTGGTGGATTGCCGGGAATCCCGATTGCCCAGGGATACGCATACGAACCGATACCGAGTTTCATGCCGCCTCCGTCGCGCGAGGTTCCACGGATGATTAGGGAATGTCCCCGCAGATCTTCTTGATGCTGGTCATAAGGTTGGCGTTGTCGAAGACCTTCTTCCAGTCGCTCTGGAAGATGTCCTTCTTGGCCTCCTCGATGGCCCGCAGGCAGCCGTCGGAAAATTTCACGTCTTTACCAAGGAAACCGAACAGGATGGCCGTCTCGACATTCATGTGGCCCAGGATGAAGTCACGGGCGGCGGGGGCGGGCACGCCGCGGCGGACGATCTCATCCAGCCCCTCGCGGATGATCGACAGGCAGGTGGCAGCGACAGTCTCGGCAAGGGCAGGCTCCAGCATCGCCATCTGAGCGACGGTGACGCGATGGCTTCGCAGGATCGGGCCGAACATTGCCGTGGCGATGGCCTCGCCGCGGGCGTAGTCGCTTTCCGGGCCTTGCATCAGGGCGCAGACAATCGCCTGGCGGGCCCCCTTGGCGCCAAAGTAATCCTTGCGGGCCTCGGGGTCCGTTTCGTCGTTGAAGATGGGCGGATGCGCGGGATGGACCACGAAATACGACACATCCTTGCGCGGGGGAAGCTTTCCGTTGTGCGGGGCAGCGGGGTCCAGGCCGATGATGAGCGTCCCCGCCCGGACCATCGGGACGATCTTGCCGGCAACCGCGCCGATGAACTTGTCCGGTACGGCCAGGATGACCACGTCGGCCTCCTTGGCCGCCTGCTCGGAGGATGCGGCGGTCAGGCCACGCTCCGCGAGTTTGGCCTCCATGGTCTTGTCGGCCTCGACGCAGAGCAACTTGTATTGCTTGAGTTCCTTGAGTTTGCTGCTGATGCGCGTGCCCATTTTTCCGGCAGCGCCAAAGATCGCGATGGTGGCCATTCCTGTCTCCAATGAGGGTTAATTCCGGCCCGGCGACATTACCGCGCCGAAGAAATCGGTTTTGCCATTCTGCCCGCCCTTGAAGACGATTTCCAGTCCGTGCATGGAGGTTCCCGGTGCGTGGGCGGTGCACAGGGGCGCGCCTGGCGCCAGGGGGGCGAGCATCTCCAGGGCCTCGATGCCCATTTGTCTGGCGACGAAGGTGGAGGTGTCCCCGCCGGTCACAGCGGCGCGGCGGAGTTTGGAACGGTCGAGGATTCGCATAAGGATGTCGCCCAGCGCGCGGCCCAGGATTTCGGCGCTGCGCAACTTGGCGTCCTGTCCCAGGGCCTCCAGACGCGCGACGGTGGCCGCCAATCGCGGGTCCTGGGGTCCGCGGCAGGTAGGAAGGACGACGCTATGGCCGCTACCGAGAAGCCGCAACGCCTCTTGAACGGAGCTTTCGATTTCCGCCTCGCGACAAGCTGGATCGACCAGGCGATCTGTCTTGAGGGGGATTTCACCAGCCCCCCGTTCCAGAAACCACGCGAGTTGCCTGTCGGTGACAGGAGAACAACTGCCCGAAACCACTACCAGCCGCTCGATAGCATCGGCGCCCAGGGGCCGGGGCGCCGGAAGCATCCCAAGGCTGTTCATGTGGGCCGTCAGGGCGTATTCCACGCCGGAAGAACCCACCAGGAACAGCGTCCTGCCGGGAGTCATTTGTTTCCACATCAGCCGCCCGATAGCCGGCAGATGCTCGTCGTAAAGCACGTCAAAAAGGACGATCTCGTTACCGGCGTCCAACAGCGAGTGGAACTTCGCCTCGGCCGCTTCGGTGGGAAGCTCCAAAGCCAGCACGTCGAAAAGCCCGATCTTCCGAGCAGTCTGTTTGCCCAGGTGGATTCGCAGGTCGGCCTCGTCCATGGGGGTGGTGGGGTGGTGGCGCATCGTGGGGTGGCGGTCCAGGCGGCATGGTTCGCTGTCCAGGCCGCTGCGGGCAAAGAGGTTGCCGAAAGCGCAGTAACGGCCCAGGATCGGCGCGCCCACAAGCAGCGCCGTTACCTTCGAGCCGAATACCTTCATGCCGATGTCGATGGCACGACCGATGCTGCCGACTTGCGGGGAGGAATCGAACGTCGAGCACATCTTGTAGTGCACGATGGGCGCGCCCAAGGCCGCCAGCTTCCCGAATGCCTCCGTAAGTTGCACGTCCATCTGCCGGGGAGACATCGTTCGGCTGCTGCCGGCAAGGCCCACCGCGCGCAGGGCCTCGTACTTGCGGAGCTGCTCCGCCGTCGGCGGGTCTATGAACATGACGGTCCGCAGGCCCGCACGGGTCAGGGATTCCATCACGTCGGTTGAGCCGGTGAAATCGTCACCGTAATAGCTCAAAAGCAGGTCGTTTGATGTACCCATGCGTTTCGCTCCTGGCGGCAGGTCATTTCCGCCCCCGGCCGAACTTCTCAAGCGTCGCCCGCAGCTCGGGACGATCGGTGGCGTACTGGTCCAGCGGGATGCCCGCCACGGCTGCCTCCCACGCCTGTCGCAGCGCTGCGACTCCCGCTGCCGGTCCGCCGGGATGGCCCAGAATCCCGCCGCCGGCGATGTAAAGAACATCCACCGTTTGGGTGAGGCGATAGGTTTCCGGCGCCTGGCCACCCCATTGGCCTGAACCCAGTACGGGCATCGGGCGGGGCATGTCCCACATCGCCGCCAGGCAGGCCGCGACGGAACGAACCACCGATTCGTCGCTTTCACAGAACTTGCCGGCAATGCCGTTGACGTGCAAGTGGTCGGCGCCGCAGAGACGCCAAAGTTTCTGGTAAGGGGCAAATTCCACGCCCAGCAGGGGATGGCGGTTGCACATGCCCCAACCGTTGCGGTGCCCGTGGATGGCCAGCGGGCATCGCCTCCGCAGCGCCGCCAGACCCACGAACCCGACGCTGTTGAGCGAGACCATCACGCAGTTGCCGCCGGCATGGGCGATGGCCTCCTGATGGCGCAGCATGGCGTCCAGGTCGTCGGTGATGTTGCAGGCGTACATCGCACGCTTGCCGGTCCGCTGGGCGACGCTGTCGATGGCTTCCAGGACGCACCTGGCCCGCTGGGCAAGCGGTGAGTGGGGCGGGTCGGCCATTGCCTCATCGTCCTTGATGAAGTCGATGCCCGCATCGGCCAATTGCCCCGCAAGCTCGCCGGTCTGGTGCGGTGTCAGGCCGATATTGGGCTTGATGATCGTGCCTATCAAAGGCCGGCCTCGCACGCCCGTCAGGTTGCGTGTGCCTTCGACACCGAACCGCGGACCGGGATGCACCTTGGCGAACGCATCGGGCAGCTCCAGGTCAAGCAGGCGCAGCCCGGACACCTCCGTCATCTCGTAGAAATTGCCCCGCACCATTGCCAGCAGCGTGGGGATATTCGTCCCGACGTTTTCCATCGGCCAGGATAGCGCCACCTCCGCGCGGGTGTAGCGGACCGCCCCGACCACACCTTCCGCCGGCCGCGAACCCGGAAGGCTGGGAGAATCCACCTGCTCCAGGCTGTGTACGCCCTCCACACGCGCGCCGAAGCGGTCTCGCAGGCTTTGGGTCTCCCCGGCAACGGCGACGAACGTCCCCGTGGACATCCGCGACAACGCCTCCGCCGCCGTCTCGGGCGATAGCGGCGTCTCGATGAGATACTTGGCTGTGATTCGATCAGTCACGTTGAGGGATTCTCCATCTCCGCGTCGAGGCGGGCAATGCCTTCGGCGGCAAGTTCCAGTTCAACTTGGCCGGCGGTCGCCGTGACCTTCCGGCCTGGCGCGGCACGAAACTCCTCCGGCCGGGACATTGCGGCTGACACGTTGGAACGGTCCATCACAAACAGAGTCGCCTGGGTCAGCCCCGCCAAGGACACCACGACCTTTTGCGGGATCGCCGAGAAGTTGGCCAGCAGCAGCCGACATCGCCGATCCTTGAGCAACGTCAAGCCGTCTACTCGCAATGGATCGCTGGAATGGGTCGCTGCCGCCTGGCAGCCGGCGAACTCGCCCACGTCGGCCAAGACGTGATACAGCGGAAATACCCCGCCGGGGACGGAGGGAAACAGCTCCGCCAAAGTGCAGCCGTCATCGAGTTCCATCACTCCTCGCCATCCGGTGGTCTCGTAGTAGGTTGCCCCGGCCGCTCCGGCGGCGGAAAGGTACTTGATACTGCCCATTGTCCAGGCGGCGCCAAAGAGCGTTGTCTGGCGCGCGTCCACCTGGGATGGCAGTTGGCCGGGAGGAATCGGCGGCTGGGAACCTGTGGCGTTGGGGTTGAAACGCGGGCGCAGGGTCACGGGGGTCGCCAGGATCGCACCGCCACCGGTAAACTCCATCGCGCTGGCGACGGTGTATCCCTGTGCTACAAGCGTCTCAATCAGCGAGGCGTTGTCGAAGGCATGCACCTGTGGATTGATAGAGTAACAGACGGCATCGCAGGCGTCGGCGGGGGGGCGATTGCGGTTGAGTTCGGCGAAGTATGCGTTGGTCCCGCAGGCGATCCTGCCTGGACAACCGCCCATGGGCAAGACCTCGCCGGCAAGCTGCACCCAGCGGCGGCTGGTGGATTTCTCGGCGACGTGGAAGATCAGCCAGTCCGAAACCGCCGGCCCGAGTCGCTTGCATTCCGCCGCCACGGCAGTTAACTCCGCATCCGCGTCGTCGGTCAGGAAAATGGCGATCTCAAGCGAAGCAGCGAGGCGTTGAGCCTGTATCGCGGCCTGGGCCAGGCGTCCTCGCCAGCCGGACTCGCCCGCTCGCAGGTCCACGCGGAGATGGTCGAGCCTAAGCGCCTGGAGCCTGGCGATCTGGCGATCGCTCAAAGGCCGGCCATGACTTGCCAAGCCCAGCCCGATCTTGGCCAGCGGGTGGAGCGATTTTCGATCAACGGTCAATTCCACCTGCGATGTCGAGCTGGCCTTCGCTGCGGCCGCGGGCAATTTAGCCCCGGCGGGTTTGATCGTAAGCGTCACGCTCTGGCGGATTCGCTGCCCCTGGGCGACTTCCACGGGGAAGGGCAGTTCCAGCGGCGTGCAGTAGGTCTTGTAGGAGGCATCGGTCCAGTTGCGCTGGTCTTCCATCTCGAAGAGATCGCCCTCGAAGGCCACCTCCGCCTCGATGCCGGGAAGAACCGTATGCGTTATCCCCCGCATCTCCTTGAATGGCTGGTGTGGCGAGATCCATTGCGGAAAGCGGCCCGATATCGTGGTCCCGTCGGCCTTGCGCACGGTGCAGGGTTTTCCGGCGCAGGGTTCGATGGGGTGGAGCACGCAGAAGCCGATGCGGTTGCGGAGGAACGTGGAGCGGGCCAGTCCGTCAAACTCGTAGATAACCGTCCCGTCGGCGGTCCCGATCAGCCGCCCACTCCAGGCGAAGTCGATGTCGCCCTCCTTGCACTCCACGTCAAAAGAAACCTGGAAGGATTCCAGCCCCTTTTCAACACGGAGGTTCCGCACGTCGGGCTTGACCGTGCCCCAGTTTTGGTCCCGCACAGCAGCGTACACGCCGCGAAGGACTTCCCGTGAACCGAAGCGGACGTACCGCAGAAACGCCTCCCCAGGCTCAAAGACCATCTCCAAGGGTCCGGCTTGTAGTTGGATCGGGACAGATGCGTCTGCGCCCTCCGCCGATGAACCGCCTGTCGCCATTTTCGTTGAGCCTCCGCGAGGGCCTTGTGATTTCCGGGGAATAACCGGGCCAGGCAGACATCTTTACCATTTCCACAACAACGGGTCCAGCCGCCGGCCGATGAGGAATGGGCGAGCCAAGGTCGTCCGTAGCCCTTCAAGTCCAGCGCTTCCGTCCGAAAGGTTGGAGCTTCTCTGTCGGCCACGATGAATATACCAGCCGGTCTCTGCCAAGACCGTATCCCATAGCCAAGGCCATCACCAAAGGCCCCGGCCATAACCAACCAATTGTCCCATACCTGGTAACAAAAAAATCGGGGATTTAATGAAAAAAATGCGATTGATAACTGCGTGTATAAAAGAGAGTTAAGGTATTTGGCTCCCAGCGGCCTCTTGTAAAAGCAAAAAACATATTGCCCAGTACCTTGTTATACGATATATATGTTTATAGAAGGTTCATGGACGATTGGTGATTGGGGAAAGAAACAGGGACAAGGTCATGACAGACATCTTCTACGACAACTGGGTCACACAGTTACGGAAGGGGCTGCTGGACCTGTGCATATTGAACGCCATTGCGCGTGGCCGGCTATATGGCTACGACATTGTGCGTCAGTTGCGCCAGGTCGAGGGGTTGGTGATTAGTGAAGGCACGGTGTACCCCATTCTCAGCCGCCTGCATCGAGATGGCATGGTCGAGACAAGCCTGGAGGAGTCCAGTGAAGGCCCCGCCCGCAAATACTATCTCCTGTCCAAATCCGGGCAGGAGTTGCTGGAGCGGATGAACCATCTCTGGACGGTGATCCTCGAGGGGGTGCGGAAGATTCAGTCTCGGAAAGGAACCGAACAATGATTCAGCTTACACCGGAAGCCCAACGCCTCCGTGAAGAGTATTTCCGAAGGATTCGGGGTTATGTCAGCGTTGTCGGCGGCACGGCTGCCGATGACGTCCTCGCCGAGGTGCAAGGGCATTTGGACCAGGAACTCCATGGTGTTTCCCAACCAGTGTCCGGTATGTGCCTCTCCACAGTGTTGAAACGCCTGTGAGAACCTTCCTCATGGGTCTGCCTGGACGATCTGCCTTGGTGGCGCAGAGGCGTTTTGCGCGCCGGCTTGGGACCGGATGATTGGCGGCTGGCCTATATCACCTTCGCCTTGTTTGTTGTGGGTATTCTTGGGGGGATGATCTTCGGCTGGTTGTGGTGTGTTCCGTTCCTGGCCGTCAGTTTCGTCACCGCCCGCGCGGCGATGATCAGCGTCATGTTTCCCGCTTCAATGCCCCTGGGGCAGAAGTGGCTGGTCTACCCCACGTTGATCGTGGTCTACATTCTCTTGGCGGTGGAGGTGTTGGCGTTCGTGCCTGTGTTGATCGGAGCGGCGACGTTCGTGGCCTTGGATCCAAGAACATGGCATTCCGTAAGCGGACCGGTGGCACAGAACTTAATCGAAGAGATACAACACTGGCGGCCGGACCAGGAGACCTTGGCGATACTGGTAGGTATTTCAGCGACTCTGGCGGCGGCGGGGGTCTGGTGGATACTGCTCGCCTGCTTGTATGGCGGGTGGGTGCGTAGGTTCCTGGAGGCCGTTTTCCACCCCTTCTTCAAGGAGTCGGCGGAAAAGCTGCGGCGGGTGAGCCTGGTCGCCGGGGTGGTGATGGCGGTGCTGGCGTTCCTGTGCGTCGTGCTGCGGAAAGTCAGGACCTGATCGCCCGGTATGCGAAGGAGTGTTTGGGCATATGTTCGATAGTATCCCCGCGGGAAGTTGAAGATGTGGGGAGGGTCGTGAGATGTGGAAAATGTGTTTGATAGGTGCGATTGCGATACTTGTGGCCGTGCTGTTATTGGCGGGTCTGGCGGCGCCATTCTTTGTGACGTTGCTGTCAGGCGACGGTAAACATGCGTCGGTAGCCGTTCCCCGTGCCGTCAGGGCGGGGTCGTTCGGGCCTTGGCCTCTCGATTCCATCCGGGCACTCTCCCCCGGTGACGTACAGGACAACCCGGCAATTCCCGGGTCGTCCTGCATTTTGACTTTCGATAACGGCGCGCCGCCGAGCGGGAAAACGGGACTGTCTGTCCCGTTGACTCGGTCATGGCGGTCGGCCGGTTGGACGTATGGGCTTTCTGCGCTGCCCGGGGGCTGTCAATCTGCCCTCAACGGCCTCCGGGCCCCCATTTTCATCCGTTGCAATAAAGCATTTGTCCGCTGAGTGAGGCCGGGTTCCCCGGGGGGGACCCGGCTTCTTATTGCCTGCTGTTGCCCGAGGGCCTTGGGGTGTACCGAAATCGTCGGCAATTTCCAGCAAGCCTGGACTTTTCGCGACGGACCGCACGGGGAATCCGTGGGAAACGCCTGTTTTCAGCCTAGATGCTGTCCATGAACTATCACTCATCACCGGCGGGAAAATCGGGATCCGTTTCTGTCCAGCCCGAGATTGGCGGAGAGAAACATGCGACATTGGAAAGGGAACCACATGAAGAAGTGGACTTTGCTGTTAACTATATTGTTTCTTGCCCTATGGTGGTTTGTGTCGTCAAACCCGGCCGCCGAATCGTCCGGCGATAAGGAACAGCCGCTTCTGAGAACTTACGAGGTCAACAAGAAGGTGTGTGATTTTGCTCCGCAAGAGGACCTGTCCACGCCGGAGAACGCCTATGCGGCCACTAACCGGATTCGGGCCTGCGGCGAACAAGGTGGATGGCGGCGTCTCAATGCCTCCGACAATCCCAGTTCAATCCCGGAGGATGCGCCGAAGCTTGAGGTAGCCAGCGAGATTGCCCAGATGTGGCTCAATGCGCGGATCGTGGAGGTCCGGGTGTGCAAGGGTGGTCAGGCGGCAGTGATCGCGGAACTAACGCGAACATCGAAGCCCGCGCTGTTCGACGAACGCTACTTTGTCCTGGAGAAGGGGCGCTGGATGAACCGAGGCCAGGACTATCCAACAAAGACCTTGGAGGAAGCCAGGAACCACGTCGTCCGAAAGCTAGCGTGGTTTTATCCACGGCCGGCCAGACAGCCGGTCAACGATCCGGCAGCCTATCTGGCATCGTTCGTGGAGTTCCTCAAGTCTGACGCCAAGGACCCCAAGGCATTTGTCATGAAGGCCCTGGCCGAGCACAAGGTCACCATCATGGGGGAGATACACCACCGGCCCGGGTATTGGGCATTCAATGCGTCGTTGGTGAGCGATCCGGCCTTGGCCAAGAGCGTGGGAACGATTTACCTGGAATTGCCCGCCAACGATCAGGGCCTCGTGGACAAGTTCCTGGCCGCCCCTGACTGTGACACCGCCCCCGTCATCGAGATGCTCCGCGACCAGTTGTGGATGGGCTGGCCCGACCAGCCCATGCTGGATTTCTTCATGACGGTCTGGCGGGCCAACCAGACCCTCCCGAGCGACAAGAGATTGCGGATCGTCCTGGTGGACATGCTGCGCCCATGGAAGGAGATTATTAAAAAAGACGACTGGGCCAAGTTCGATGTCGACCGCGACAAGCTGATGGCCGGGAACATCCTCAAGGACATTAGCGAGCATACGCGGGATGGGCGCAACGCGCTATTCATCGTGGGCGTGGGGCACACCGCCAAGAACTTAAGGTACTTTGAGGGCACTCCGCTCAGGACGGCTGGCTGGTATCTGAGGGAGGCGCTGGGCGATGGGGTTTATGCCATTTATCAGCACTGCTGCATCGAGTCCAACACGGGAGTTGTGAAAGGGCGGTTGTGCGAGGGTTTGTTCGACTCGGCCTTTGCGGCGTTGGACAATAAGCCGATGGCCTTTCCACTGAATACCGGGCCTTTCGGCCGGCAACCCTATGACCAGGATCCGCAGGAGCCTTNNCAGCCCTATGACCAGGACCCGCAGGAGCCTGTTGCGTGCACGTACCGCGATGGGTTTGACGCGTACCTGTTTCTTGGGCCTATCGAAAACGAGTTGTTTTCTCCGCTCATTGCCGGGTTCTATACCGACGAATTCGTCAAGGAAATAGACCGGCGTCACCAACTTCTGTACGGCAAGGGTCTGGTGGAGAGTTATAAATTTGCCAAGCTCGACGCCGAGCACTTCATCCGCTGGATGAGCAACGACTGGGGCCAA
>PMBX01000257.1:2748-2932 GCA_003153915.1 Phycisphaerales bacterium | reverse complement strand
ACGTGCAGGATCGTGAAGAAGAAGGCAAACGGGAAAAACTGCCCGTAATCGGGTTGGATCAGGTGGGTGGGGATGTCTTCTCCGCAGGCGTAGGGGTCCAGGCCCTTGAACCTGCCTCCGCCTCCCGGGCGCAAGGATATTTTCGTCATACCCCACGACAGCAGCAGCGCGGCGACCAGGACGA
>PMBX01000257.1:0-2684 GCA_003153915.1 Phycisphaerales bacterium | reverse complement strand
CAGCAGGGTCACGCCCTTGGTCAGCACCTCCATCCCGATGATCGTGCGGATCAGGTTGGCGCTGGTCAGGATGCAATAGAAGCCCGCCAGGAGCGTCAGGAGCACCCCGACAAAGAAGATCGAAAACAATCGCACCGCTTCAGGTTCCATCTTTGATTTCCTTCACCAGCACGGCCACGCCGAAAGCCCCGGCCAGCAGGATAACGATCTGTCCGATCAGGTCGACGTGCCGCAGGTTCCACAGCACCTCTCGCGCGCCGATCGCCGCCGGCGGGGGCGGCGGGGGAAAATCCATGGGGATGCTAACGTGCGTCATAGCAATTGCGACCACGATGATGATTAACGGCAGGTACCAGAATCGCCTCAACAATTCCTTGCGCCTGACCTCCAGCGTCTCGGGAGTCAGCCGTNNATCAGCCCGGCGCAGACGGACAGTTCGAACACGCCGGCCAGGGGGGCATCCATACGGAACATCAACAGGGTAAGCACCGCGCTGGTCAGCGCCAGGGCGATGGCCGATCGCAGCAGCCTGGCCGTCATGACCGTCAAGACGGCGGCGGCCACCAGGCAGATCAGCAACACGATGTCCAAATTCGTCACGTCAGCCTCCCACGGTCACAAGATGCCGCGGATGGGTAGCAGGAACGTATTCAACACCAGGGGCAACAGGACGCCTACGGCGACGATAATAATCGCCAGCACCAGCGCCGAAAGCGTCAGGCCAGTCTCGGCCTCCTGAATGCCTTGCCATTCCGGCGAGGTCTTNNGTCGCGATGACGGAAGTAACATTGGTCACGGGCATCCGGCTACCCAGACCGCCCATGCGGTTCATATCGGTGGTGCCCGCTCGGCGCTCCACGGCGGCGGAATTGACGAACAGTAGAGACTTGAAGATCGCGTGGTTGAACAAGTGAAAGATCGCCCCGGCGATACCCAGTTCGCTGCCGCAACCCAATCCCAGGGCGATGTATCCCACCTGGCTGATACTGGAATATGCCAGCATCCGTTTCATATCCGTCTGCGTCAGCGCCGCGACAGCCCCGACAATCACCGAGACGGCTCCCACCACAAGCAACACGTTGTTCAGCGAATGGTCCTGGGCGAACACGGAGGTGGTAAGGCGGATCAGGGCGTAGATTCCCGACGCCTTGGTGGCCACGCCCGCCAGAAGTACCGACACGGCCGGGGGCGCCGCTGAATAAGCCGCGGGAAGCCACCCATGGAAGGGGACCAGGCCACCCTTGATGAAAAGCCCACAGACGAAGGCCCCCATCGCGATCTTGGGAAGGAAGCCTTGACTGGTTTTTCGCAAGACCGCCGAAATCGTAGCGAATTCCGTGGAACCGCTCACCAGCAGTAGCAAGGCCACCGCGCCGATCATCAGGATCGACGCCACGGCCGAGAGGATCACGTACTTGAAGGCCCCTTCCAGGGCGTCGGGGTCACGGTTCATCGCTACCAGCACGAAGGACGAAACCGAGGTGATCTCGATGAAGACGTACATCGAAAACAGGTCGTCCAGCAGGACCGTCCCGTTCATGCCGATCAGCGTCAGCAGCACAAGGTTGACAAAGCCGCTACGACGGCGGGGGATGAGGATGGTTTCTCGCCCCACCAGCAAGGCGACGGCGGTGACCAGGCCGACCGACAGCAGCAGCACGCGGCTGAGGTTGTCAGTCACCAAACCCATGGTCATAAACCGTTCCAGCCCGCTGGGATGGCCCCAGAAGCTTACGGGAACCACTACCGCCGCGACCGCCTGGGCCGCCGATAGCAGCAGTGTCACCCACCAGGCCAGCTTTTGGGTGGGCCTGTGGATGGGCAGGTTCAGCAGCAGCAGGGCTGCCAGCGGCGACAGGATGAACAGCGGAAGCACCGGTTATGCTCCTTGGGCCTTGCTACAGGCAGGCCAATATGAATATCAAGACGGCGGCTGAGCCACACAACGACCAGGCGACATATACGACGTAATTGCCGCCATGTGCCAAGCGAACCAACCGTGACGCCATCGTCGCAACGCCCACGGCCAGCTTGTCGTATATCCAATCAATGCCGCGGTCCACCGCCCATCCGCATCGGGCGGCGCCTCCGGCCAGTTTGAGACCAATTTCATAGGGGTCAAAGACCCGCCGTTCGGCTCTGTCGTATAACCCTACTAGGCCCGGGGCGTAATGAATATGGTCCACCGCTCCCAATCCGCGGCCGCTAATGCGGACGCCGATGAGGTGGTTGGCCAGTGCGGCGGCCAGCGCCGCCAGTGTCAGCGTCACCAACGTCTGGTTACCTGGCATGCCGGAGAAACTATGGCGCGCCTCTTGCTGCAATTGGGGGCTGAGCACCGGAGCGATCAGGTGGTCCAGCGGCAGGGCGTTGAAGACGCCAAACAGCGCGCATCCGGCGGCGATGACGATCATTGGGACCAGCATGGACACAGGAGATTCCTTCACCGCGTCATGCTCCGCGGACCTTGCCCCCAAAAAGGCCGCGTGGCCCAGCTTCAGGAACGACGCCGCCGTGAAGAATGATCCCAGTATCGCCGCCAGGTAGAACACCGGGTGGCGCTCCAGCGCCGCGTCGTAGATCAACTCCTTGGAGAAGAAACCGTTGAAGGGAGGCACGCCGCTGATGGACACCGCCGCGACGAAAAAACAGGCGAATGTGACGGGCATCTTGCGCCACAGCCC
>PMBX01000145.1 GCA_003153915.1 Phycisphaerales bacterium | reverse complement strand
AAGAAGAAAGCAGTCAAGAAACCCGCCGGCAAAAAGGTTGCCCGCAAGAGTCGCCGCAAGTAACGGCGGATCGCTGCCGGCAGTTTTGGCGATATCGCGGACTTGAAATTGTGTATATCCAGGGAATGATGGAGTAGCATCGTATTTATCGGCCTGCCCGGGTGGCGGAACTGGCAGACGCGCCAGCTTGAGGGGCTGGTGGGCCTTTGGCCCATGCAGGTTCAAGTCCTGTCCCGGGCAGTTGAGCTTCCGCGGGGGGTTTCGGCGCGCATCGGTGGTTTGGCGCTGTAGAATGGCCCCATGAAACGAGAACTTCTTTTCGTTGCCGGGCTGGTTCTCTCGCTGGCCGCCGGCTGCGCGGAGCCGGTCGCCAACCTGGGCGAGCCGATGGCCGTCAGCGTGCGCCGCCTTCCCTGGGACAACTCCGAGACCAGCGGTTCGCAACTGCTCAGCGACCATTACGCCATTTTCACCACCAGCTCCAATCGGATCCTGACGACCTTTCTGCCGGGATTCATGGAGGCCGCTTATCGACACTACCTGCTCCTTACCGGCCTGGGCGACCGGCCCGGTACGCAACCAATGCCCATCTACGTCATGGGCACGCGGCAGGAATGGGCCTCGCTGACCGAATCCGTGGTGGGCAAAAACCAGGCAGGACCGTACCTGTCCCTCCAGGCCGGGGGATACTGCTACAAAGGCGTCTGCGTCTTCTGGGACATCGGCGTGATGGCGACGTTCTCCGTCGGCGCGCACGAGGGCATGCATCAATTTTTCCATCACCGCCTGCGCGACCACCTGCCGATGTGGCTGGAGGAGGGCCTTTGCGCCACGGCGGAGGGCTACCACGTCACCGACGACCGTGTCGCCTTCACACCCCAGCGCAATACCATCCGCTTCGCCGACCTGCGCACCGCGATCGTGCAAGGCCGCTGGATCCCCCTGCGCAAACTGCTGGCGATGGACTCCTCCGACGCCGTCACCGGCGGCACGGAAAGGGCGGTGGGATACTACGGCCAACTGTGGGCGCTGATCCAATTCCTCCGCCGGCAACCCAATTACCGCGCGGGCATGGAGCGGCTCCTGGCCGACGCGGAGGCGGGCCGCTTCCGCTCAACCTTGGCGGGGACCAACCAGCCCACGCCACCGGGCGGGGGACGGGCCTACAATCAGGCGGTCTCCCAGCCGCTGTTCGTCCACTACATCTGCGGCGACCTGGACGGCTTCGACAAGGAATTCCGCGCCTTTGCCACCAAGCTTGCGGGGTTGTGAGGACGCAGGAGTACCACCCCCAGGCCGTCGCGGTTAAATCACATGTTGCCAGGCCACGCCGGGCAGCGGTTCGCGCCTGCCGTCCTCGTTGACCAGGACCAGTTCCTTGGCTTCGGTGATAGCGCCGATTCGCGTCACGGGAATCGACAGCGGCTGGGTGCGCAGCAGGTCCTGGGCCTGTTCCTCCGGCATGGTGAACAGCAACTCGTAGTCCTCCCCGTCCTCCAGGGCTGCCAGCAACTTCCGCCGGTCTGGAGAAATCTTGTCGGCCCCGGCAAGTGCCTCCTTGCCATCGGTGGCGTCGGGGTGGACCGGTAGCGAGGCGGCGAGAATCTCCGCGCCGAGCGACGATTCGTGGCAGATATGCGCCAAGTCGCCGGCCAGGCCGTCGGAGATGTCGATCATGGAATGGAGGTTATAGCGGGAGGCCAGTTGCCGGCCTTCCTTGATGCGGGGGACGATGTTGAGGTGGCGGCGCGAATGCCAGGCCCCACCGAGCCGCCCGGTCACGCAGATGGCGTCGCCGGCCTTGGCCCCGCTGCGCAGGACCGTGCGCAGTCCCGCAGGCCGGGCCAGCACGGTGACGCAGATGACCAGCTTTCCGTTCCAGGCGCTGATGTCGCCGCCGACTACCGGACAGCCGAAGGCGTCGCCAGCCGTCCGCAGGCCCAGATAGATCCCCTCGGCGTCTTTGCGGAGGAATCCCTTGGGTAGCGCAATCGCCGCCACCGCCGCCACCGGCAATGCCGCCATGGCGGCGACGTCGGAGAGGTTGCGGTTCATCGCCTTGGCCCCGACTGCTTGGGCTCCGTGTTCGGCCAGGATGAAGTGAACACCCTCCAGGGACTGGTCCACCGTAATCAAGACCTGTTCGCCGCCGCAGGTCACCGAGGCCATATCGTCGCCGGGACCCAACGGAACGGCAGCGGGGTCGAAACGGCTTTGTTGGCGGATCCAGTCGATAAAGTCAAATTCTTGCATTGTGGTTCGCTAATTTCTTTTTCCAGAACGCCAATTGCCCTCGGAATTGCCTGGCGCCGCCGGCGCCGTGGGGTGCATANNAGTGGCAGTTGCCCCAGCGTCAGGCCCTGCTTCTCGGCAGCGGCGACCAACCGAGCGACGATTCCATGCCCCTGGCGGAAGGGGGTGCCCTTGCCAACCAGGTATTCGGCCAGCGAGGTGGCGTCGAGGAAACCTTCGTCCATGCGATCGGCAATGCGTTGCGGGTTGAAGGCCGCCGTTTCGACCACACCCGCCGCCACCGCAAGGGCGTCCCGGGCCGCCGCCGCCGCGGCGAAGGCGAACCGTTTGTCGTCCTGCAAGTCGCGGTTGTAGCCCATCGGCAGGCCCTTCAGCAGCGTCAGGATTCCCGTCAGTTGGGCGATCCCCCCGGCTGACTTGGCGCGGATCAATTCCAGCGTGTCGGGGTTTTTTTTCTGGGGCATCATCGAGCTGGAGGTGCAATAGGCGTCGTGGAGGCGCAGGAAACCGAACTCCGTGCTGGAGAAGATGATCCAGTCCTCCGCCCATCGCGACAGGTGCACGCCGAGCAAGGCGCAGTTGAAGCACAGTTCGGCCAGGAAGTCCCGGTCGCTGACCGCGTCGATACTGTTGCGGCTCGGGTGGTCAAAGCCCAGTTCCCGTGCCGTGGCGTTGCGGTCCAGCGGCAGCGACGTGCCCGCCACGGCGGCGCTGCCCAGCGGGCAGACATTGACGCGCCGGCGGGTGTCGCCCAGCCGCTCGATGTCGCGCTGTAGCATCTCCACGTACGCCAGCAGCGCGTGGCCGGCTACGATCGGTTGCGCGCGCTGGAGGTGCGTGTAGGCAGGCATGACGATCTCGCCCTGACGGCTTGCCAAACCGACCAGGGCTTGCTGCAATGCGACAACGCCCGCCAGCAACTCGTCGATGGCGTCTCGCGCCCAGAGGCGAAGGTCCAGGGCGACCTGGTCGTTGCGGCTCCTGCCGGTGTGGAGCTTCCCACCGACGGCGCCGATGCGGTCGATGAGGGATTTCTCAATGACCATGTGGATATCTTCCAGCTCCACGGGCATGTCCAGCCGGGCGGCCTGGATATCGGATGCAATGGCAAGCAATCCGCGGCGGATCTTGTGGAACTCCCCCAATCCGATCAATCCAACCTTGGCCAACATTTTGGCATGGGCGATGGACCCGGCGATATCGTAACGCCACAGCGCGGCGTCTACGTCGAGGGAGGCCAGAAAACGCGCCGTCGCCTCGTCCGCCTCCGCCGTCAGCCGGCCATGCCAGGACTTCTTGGGTCGCTCTGCCGCTTTCTTGCCGGGCACCTGCGCGCTCCTTAATTCGGCGCGATGTTATGACTGTCCGCCACGCCTGTCAACGCCGCGCCCAAAGAGAGATGCCTACTCCTCGTCGGTTGAGTCAGCCGGCTCGGCAGCGGGGCGCCTGGAGGCGAGGATTTCCTTCATCACCGCGTCGAGCACGCCGTTGACGAAACGCGGGCTTTCCGCCGAGGAGAACTCCTGTGCCAACCGGATGGCCTCGGAGAGGGCGACCTTGGGAGGCGTCTGCCCGCCGCGCATTTCCGCGACAGCCAGTCGGAGAATATTCCGGTCCACCATCGCCAGTCGGGACAGGTCCCAGTGGTGGGCGTGGCGAGCCAGTATGCCGTCGGATTCCTCTCGCTGTGCGACGGCGGCGGTAAGGAGCTTGTGGGCCGATGCCAGGGTCGCCGCCGGTTCCTTGCTGTCGTCAATGAACTGCGCGACCAGATCGGCCACCCGGCCGCCCTGGACATCCAGGCAGCAGAGGCCCTGAAGGGCCAGGCGTCTTGCCCGATGGCGGCGGTTCATCCCTTGGCCTTGGACTTGCCGGCGAGCTGGCGCAGCAGGTTGGCCATTTCAATTGCCGTCACCGCGGCATCGGCGCCCTTGTTCCCGGCCTTGGCGCCGCTGCGCTCGACGGCCTGCTCGATGGTGTCGNNTGTCGCAGGTGAGCACGCCGAAGATGCATGGCACGCCGGTCTTGGCCGTCGCGGCGGCGACGCCCTTGGCCACCTCGGCGGCAATATACTGGTAATGGTCGGTCCCGCCGCGAATGACCGCTCCGAGGCACACGACGGCGGCATATCGCCCGCCGCCAGCCAGCGTCGCTGCCAGCAGGGGAATCTCGAAACTGCCCGGCGACCAGACCACGTCGATGTCGCCCTCAGCCACGCCATGACGGAGCAACGCGTCCTCGGCGCCTTCCAGCAGCTTGCCGGTGACGAACTCGTTGAACCGGCTGACCAGTAGCGCAAATTTCGCCTTCGCCGGGGCGACCAGGCTGCCTTGGTATTCGTTCATGATCCGGCTCCCTTGTGTTTATGAGTCGATGAAAGTATAGGGCCTTGCCCCGTCTTTCGCAATGAGCGGCCTTGACGGAGCATTTTCGGTTCATATGAGCCGCGAACGTACGCGAACAGACACGAACAAAATCAAAACATCTGAAATGTTCGCGCGGGTTCGCGCGGGTTCGCGGCAAAAACGGCCTGTTGCTAAATATTTTCGTAAGCCAGAGACAAACACGATAATTCGCGGGACAGGATTACAGGTCCACGAGCGTCCCCGTATCGGCGGCATCGCGGGCCTTCAGGGCGACCTCGCTGATGCGGAAGGACTCCTCCGGGGTGACGATGCATTCCCCGCGACTTTGGATGGAGGCGACGAACTCTCCCAGCAGGTCGCGCGGTGGAGGCAGGGGGACTTCCTCCACGCTGGTGGGCGTCATCAGCACGACGCGCGTGCCCTCCGCGACGACCTCGACGATGCCTTCGCTTCCGGCGATTCGCAGGCGGTCGTCTCCGTGGCCGCGCCGGACGCCGTCGGCCTTGGGCCGCAGGTAGTCAAAACTGATGACTGCGTGTCCGCCGCCGCGGAACTCCAACAACAGCCCGCCGTTATCCTCGCAGCCGGGGTAGAGCGGCTGGGACTGGTTGGACTGCATCGCCGCCACGCGTGTGTAATCCCGGCCGACGCAATAACGGGTGAATTCCAAGGCGTGGATGGCAATCCAGGGAATCGTTCCGCCGTAGGTTTCGCGGCTGCGATAAAAATCGTCCCGCCTGCCGAAAGGATAGGACTTCTGCGCGAAGGCCAGGATGGGCATACCGATCCTGCCGTCCTGCACGACCTTTCGCGCGGCCTGGAAGGGCGGGGTGGTCCGCATGGGGAACATGGCACAGATGCGCACCTTGGATTGCTCGACAGTCTTGCGCAGTGCCGCCAGGTCCGCCAGCGTGGTGGCCAGGGGTTTTTCGCACAGGATGTGAATGCCTCGCCGCGCGGCCTCGATAGCGGCCTCGGCGTTGCGGTACAGAGGCATGCAGACGCTGACGAGGTCAGGGGCGACCTCGTCGAGCATCTTGCGGTAGTCGTCGTAGACGGGCAAATCCTTTGGCGCCGACCGGCGGCCTATGAAGGCGAGTTTGTCCTCCGGCCCGTACCGCGCCGCGGCCACCAGCTTCACCTCCGGCAAGTTCGCCAGGCTATCCAGCACCACGTTGGTATGGCCGTAGGAACCGATCATCGCCAGTTTCATGGGAACGACTCCCTTGGATGACAAACCGACACCCGACGCGATCAATTGTCTCCAATCAGGCCGGAAAGTCACGCTTTTTGAGTAGATTCAAGCTCCGTGCAATTGTTATTAACCCGCAGGGCGATTGAAAATTGCCCCGCACGCAGCGTTGCAAGGGCGGAAATTTTGCGACGCTCTTTGAGTGAGGAAGCAACATTGCCGGCAAGCAAGTGCGCATTCTTCATTGACCGGAATTGTCTCTTGTGAAACGCGGGGTACAATGCTGTCCATGAAGCACGACAGAGACGCGACAGCCAGAAACTGTCACACCTGCCATTTCCTCGCTTCCGGGGGAGGGCCACTCCGAGAACCTGTTGAGCAGTTGATGACTCTCTCTGCCGAGTACCGACAACAGATTGCCGATGGATCTTTTTTCAAAACCTTCAACTTCACAGATAACTACCTCTATTGTGCTTGTGACGTTTGGTCCATCGCTACTGGGCCGGAAGGTGCAGAAAAGGCTAAGAAGCATGTCCTCCAACCCTGGGATGACAGTTGTTTTTACTTTCCTTATTCTCCGAAAATGAGTTGTCCAACGGCCAAAGAACTTGAGCGTCGTGCAGCCAACCGTCGCGAGGCGGAGAAAGACCGTAAGCTGACGCGACGAGCATTCTGGGTGGCATTCACTGCGCTGGTAGTGTCCATCCTGGCCACCCTCGCCAACCTTCTCTGGAACATCTGGACACACTTTCATCCTTTCAAGCCCTAGTTTTTTTAGCTCGGTTTTCTTCCCCGTGAACTGCTTCCATCGCTGGCCGGGCATGTCGCCTGAATCGGTGGCTGGGGAGATGCGTTGTAGCCGGTTACACGAACACCACGGATACATAGCCGACGGTGGTGTCGTCTGGATCGTCGGGGGCCATGGCGTGGATGACCTGGTAGCTGTTGGTGTATTGGAGGCAGATGCCCCGCCCAGCGCCCAGGGCGCGGCAGGCGGCGATGGTGGCGGCGATGGCACCGGCGCCGCAGGCGTTACCGTGTGCGTCGGCTTCTAGGATGACCGCCTGGGCGTCCATGGCCTCGATGAGCTTGATGATTCGCCGGTCGTTGGCGGCGGNNCCCTCCGCGATGGCCGAACCGACGGATTGGCCGATCTCGATAGCCTGTGCGGTGGGCGGGACGGTGATGGGCACGATCCGGGCAGCCGGGTAGAGCAGTTTGATGAAGGGGACCTGCACCTCCAGGGAATGTTCGTGGGCGTGTGCCTGGGGGTTGGCCCGCAGGTGCGTACCGGCGTGGAGAATCGCCTCGGCCAGTTCTTCGTCGACGGCTACGTCACCGACGGGCGTCCGCCACGCGCCGCGGTGGTAAACCTCGCCTGCTTCGGCCAGGCCGGAATGATCGGCGCCCAACAACACGATAGTCCGCGGCGGCCTGTCGCCTTCCAGCGCCTTGAGCGTCCGTGCAGCCAGCATGCCGGAAAAAACCCAACCGGCATGGGGTACGATCCCGCCCAAGACCGGGCCAGGCAGGTCGGCATCGGCGGGCACTTGATCGATGAGTTGCATCGCGTGGCGGCGGCAGCGTTCGGGGCTGCCGTCATAAAAGCTGCCGGCCCGGGCGGGTTGACGAATATCCATGGCCACCTCACGGGCAAAGCCCTAAAACCGGTTTCATCGCGACGCGACTCCGTGTAGGTTATGAAACCGGTTCTCATATGCCGATGCAAAAACCACTATACTAAACCGGCCACAAGCTATTGTAGCCGCAACCTGGGAACCCCGCCAGGCGAGGACAGGACATCATGGTCAACGAGCGGATCAAGCCCTGGAAGTCGCTGAACTGGCCCAACCGCATCAGCATACTGCGGCTGTTGATGGTCGGCCCGTTCTTCGTACTGGTGATGAACCAGAACCAACCCCGCTGGGAGGCAGCGAGGTATGTGGCGCTGGCGATCTTTGTGGCCATGGCGCTATCGGACTTCCTGGATGGGATGCTGGCGCGGCGGCTGAACCTCCGAACGCGCCTGGGGGCGATCCTCGATCCGCTTGCGGACAAGGTGCTGATTAGTTGTTCGGTGGTGTTGCTGTCGCTGTCTCACTCGGCTGTACCGGGCGCGCAATTGCCCGACTGGGTGGTGGTCGTGATTGTCGGAAAGGACCTGTGGGTTATCATGGGTTTCCTGGTGATCTACCTGGTCACCGACCGCTTCCGTATCCGCCCCACCGCGGCGGGAAAGGCCTGCACCGTGGCGCAGCTTGTCATGGTGATGTTGGTGATGTTGTCCCCGGACCTCAACCGTTTGTCCGAGGGTCTGGGCGGCAAGCTGGCGAATGTTGCCGTCTGGACCGCGGTGGCCATCAGCGTCCTGGCTGTGATAAGCTACACGAGACTGGGCCTCGGCTTCGTCGCCGAGGGCGCCAAGCCGCTGGACGAGGGTCTCCAGAAGAACAACCAAGGCAGTCATGGACCCCATTGAAGACATATTGCGGGAACTTCGCGAAGGGCGGATGATCGTCCTGGTGGATGACGAGTCGCGCGAGAACGAGGGCGACCTCGTCTGCGCCGCTGAGATGGCCACCCCCGAGATCATCAACTTCATGGCCACCCAAGGCCGCGGGCTGGTCTGCCTTCCGATGACCAACGCCAAGGCCGACCAACTGGCGCTGCACCTCCAGACGATGGACAACACCGCGCGGTTCGGCACGGCGTTCACCGTCTCCGTCGATGCGGCGGAGGGAATCGCCACGGGCATCTCAGCCGCCGACCGCGCCAGGACCATCCAGGTCACCTGCCGCGACGACGCCAAGCCCTTGGACCTCGCCCGGCCGGGGCATGTCTTCCCGCTGCGGGCGCGCGACGGCGGGGTGCTGGTCCGCGCGGGGCAAACCGAAGGGGCGGTGGACCTGGCCCGTCTGGCGGGGATGAAACCCCTTGCCGTCATCTGCGAGATCATGAACGAAGACGGCACGATGGCCCGCCGGCCCGAACTGGAACGGTTCTGCGCCAAGCACAAGCTGAAGATGTGCTCGGTGGCCGACGTGATCCGCCATCGCCTTCGTAGCGAGCGGCTCATCGAGCGGGTGGTGGAGTTCGACCTGCCGCTGGAGGCGGGCGTTTTCCACCTGGTGTCTTACGCATCGCTCGTCGATATCGAGCCTCACCTGGCCTTGTGCATGGGTGGGGTGGGCCTGTTGGGCAAGGACGGCAAACCGGTCATGCATGACGAGCCGGTGCTGGTCCGCGTCCACAGCGAGTGTTTCACCGGCGACGTTCTGAATTCGCTGCGCTGCGACTGCGGCCCGCAGCTTCGCACGGCGCTGCGCAACGTTGCCGCCGCTGGCAAGGGCGCGGTGGTCTACGTTCGACAGGAAGGCCGCGGTATCGGGCTGGTCAACAAGTTGCGGGCCTATAAGCTCCAGATCGAGGAGGGCATGGACACCGTAGAGGCCAACCTGCACCTGGGCTTCGAAGCCGACCGCCGCGACTACGGCATCGGCAGCCAGATCCTCCGCGACCTGGGGCTGACGAAGCTGCGGATCATGACCAACAATCCGCGCAAGATTTACGGGCTGGAAGGCTTCGGCCTGTCCATCGTGGAGCGCGTGCCGCTGGAAATCCCACCTCACGAGCAAAACCGCGATTACCTCCAGACCAAAAAAGACAAACTCGGCCACATGCTGGAGAATCTCTAGGGGCGGTAAGGTGAGTTCGTAGGGTGGGGCTACCGCCCCGTGAAACGTTTGACAATTAACCAATCACGTGGGGCAGTAGCCCCACCCTACCGAACTACAGGCCAGACATGCCCGCCTGGCCGACGGTGCGGCGGGTACCCTGGTGGCGTTCTTCTTCGAGACCTATCAAGAGCGAAAGGAACGGCCGGAAGAGGCACGGTGATGAGCGAAGTCTATAACGTTTACTGCGATGAGAGTTGCCACCTGGAGCACGACGGTATCCCGACGATGGTGATCGGGGCGGTGTGGTGCCCACAGGCCGCGTCGGCGCAGATATGCCAAGGCCTGCGCGCCATCAAGGCCCGGCACGGCCTTCCGACCGCGTTCGAGAGCAAATGGACAAAGGTCTCGCCGGGCAAGCTGCCGTTCTACCTGGACCTGGTGGACTACTTCTTTACCCAGGACGGCCTCCATTTCCGTGGCGTGTTGATCCCTGACAAGCGGGTGCTCGACCACACCGTGCGCAATCAAACGCACGATGACTGGTACTACAAGATGTTCTTCGTTCTCCTGAAGGAGATCATCGACCCGGCCTGCGCCTACCGCATTTATTTCGACATCAAGGACACCCGCAGCGAGCAGAAGCGGGCGAAGCTGGAGGAGGTATTGAGGAACCATCGGTACGATTTTTCCGGGCAGATCGTGGAACGGGTCCAGCAGATTCGGTCCCATGAATCGGAGATCATGCAGTTAGCTGATTTGCTGATTGGGGCGGTGTGCTACAAGAACAGGAACCTGGCCACGAGCAAGGCGAAACTTGCAGTCATTGCCAGGATACAGGAACGGTCCGGTAAGTCGTTGCACCGGACGACGTGGCCAAAGGAATCGAAGTTCAACCTGCTGTGCTGGCAAGCGGAGTCGGGGGGAGGCCAACCGTGAGTGCAGCCCCCGCCTGGCTGCCTCCGTTGGTGTCGCTGAACGACCACGGGGGAAACTGGCAGCGGTACATTGACGCGGTTTATGCGGTGTTCTACCACGATTTCATCGCCTCGCAGCCGCGATACAACGGGCTTTGGGTGCGATGCCGGCGCGACCCGATTTGCGATGGCAAGGAGGCGGGCTTCTGGCACTGCACGTCGGAAGGTCGCGATGAAGTCCAGCGGACGCCGGACCTTCGCCGGTGCGAGCGCATCGGCTGGGTCAGGGCTGTCATCGAAAACGCGGCGGATGCGTCGGTCGATGTGTGGCCAAGCGTTCGCGGTAGCGAGACACGCTGGGTGCTGTGGTTCGGCGAGGAGTTCCTGGTGGTGCTCGCGCCGCGTCCCTGGAAGGCCGAGCGGCCGAGGTACATGCAGCTTATCACGGCCCACTGCACGTTGACCGAGCACGAGAAACGTCGGTTGCGAAAGGATCGTGACGAGGCCCGGAAACGTCAGACGCCGCCCTCGTGAGAGGACGGCGTCGGTACTCCTTCCACACATGGTGGATGAGCTAGTATATTATCGGCACATTATACCGAAAAGTCAAGCGGTACCCACCATGGTTAACGTCCGGGTACGGACGTTAACCATGGTGGGTGCATTACGCAAGGACTTTTTCCGGTCTTCTTGCCCTTGGAGAACCTGATGAGTACGACCTTCAGCGAATGCGTTGTCGAGGACGCCGACCTCGGCGGGTGGCATAGCCACGCTCGCGTGGCCATGTGTTGGAATAAGACGGAAAAGATCGGACATGCTCACGTCGCGTTGGCGCCACGCTCATGGCTTAGCCATGAGCATGTCTTGTTTGCAGGCAGGCCAAGGTTCCGGGCCGGAAGGCCCAGGCGTGCTGGATTCCTTGCCAAAATATTCGGCCGCACCCATCCCCTCCTGGATTCGATAGCATTGAACATCGCGGCGCGGCCGGGTATGATGCCCGCGCGGGAAAAATAATCCCGCCGGATCAAACCTACAGGAGGCCCCATGGCTGATTACACGTACGAGCAGCTCAAAGAGATGACGGTGGAAGACCTTCGCAAGATCGCCGACGGTATCCAGCACGAGGCGATTCAAGGCCACAACACGATGCACAAGGAGCAATTGCTCCCGGCATTGTGCACGGCGTTGGGCATCCAGACCCACCATGCCGCCGCCGGGGCGGAAAAGGCCCGCATCAAGGCCGCTCTGCGCAAGGTCCAGGCCAAACGCGACGCGGCGACGACTGCGCGCGACCGCGCCGCCCTTGCCGCCACGCGCCGACAGATCCATGTCCTCAAACACAAGCTCCGCCGCCTGGCCGCCAAAATCGCCTAACCGCCGTGCGGCCCTGTTGGCTTGACCTGCTCGCTTAGCCGGGAAGTTTGTGTGATAGCACGGCGGGGCTTCCGTCCCGCCGCGCATTCAAGCATCTGTTAGGCTGGCGAGACTGAGCCTCGCCAGCCAGATGGGGGCCATGTGGACCTGGCAACCCAGCAGCCGCTTCGGTTGGGACATCCCTGATACCCACTCCGCCGGGGAAATACCTTGCGAAATCCAAGGAAGAAAACGATAATCGGGCCTGTATTTTAACAAGCGCGCGTAGCTCAATTGGATAGNNGCCGGGTAGCTCCCGGCCAAGCGGCCCCTGGGCGCGGCGACCTCTCCCCTTTCAGTCGCCGCCCCAGGGACCGGCCCGATAACTGAAAGGGAAACGAAATGCCGATAGACGAACTGCAACGGAAGTTTGACCTTGAGCGGCTTTGCGGGGATATGCGGGCATGGACGGAAGTTATCCAGCGATTCAGGCACAAAAAAATAAAGCCGTCGCCGCAAGAGTGTACCGATACGTTCCACGGGCTTTGTTATGCCCTTGGCGCAGCGGCAAGCACCCGGAACATTTCCGATCCGGCAGACTTCGTGAATCTCATGGGCGGGCTAACCCATGATAACACGTCGCGGGCAATCGACACCTACAACCGCCTTGTTGTGAAGGTGAAATTGGAAGTCTTGGCGGAGTGGCCCGGTCCCGTGACTACATACACCGCGTCACCGAAAGGATTCGTCAAGGAAACCGTGCCGGAGCAATGGCCACGCCCGGAACTGCCGCCGACGTATATCAAAAAGCCTGATAAGGTCATCACTGACAAACCCGTGAAAGGAAGGGTTTGGAGGGCATGGCAAAGCCTTGAGAGTGTCCGCAAGACCACCCCGGCACTTGTCGAGCAGCATGGCGAATCGTCACTTGAAGTATATGATATCGCGATGGAAAACCATAAGAGCGAGGATTGGCCAATACCGTCCTTTGACAGTTGGCTTCGGTATATCCGCGAGTACAAGAAATGTAGTGAAGGCCCCAGGGAATACCGAAGGACAACAGGGTTTCCAACGGATCCTCGGGGAAATCCCAGCGTAACGTAAATGATCGATAGCGGATGCAAATGGATTTTTTAAAAAATCTGCGCACGCAAGAATAGGCCCATTTTACGGGCCTTTTCTTCTTTTCGGCGGATGTTTCAGCCGTCCGCGCTCGGACAAATAGTAGGGGGGGAATGGAGCGCGGAAATGGATAACGGCCTTTTGAGCGTGCGCGAGGTTGCGGAGCTTTTGGGCGTGTCGCCGCGATGGGTTTGGCAGCGGGCGGCGATGGCCGAGGCGGGCCTGGAGTGCCGGGCCTTCCCCCGCCCGATTAGGCTTTCCGCCAAGCTGATCCGCTGGCGGGCTTCCGACGTGGCCACGTTCATCGACGCCCTGGCGGGGGGGGTGGCGTAATGGGCGACCCCTCCATCAGCCAACGCGAGCGACGATTCCGCGCGATTGTCCGCGCGACGCTCCGGTTGGTCCTGCCGGAGCGAGTCTTCTTGAAGGCGGTTTTTTTCTTCCTACGCCGTCGGGCTGGAGGGCGGGTATGACCGGTTACGGCGTGGTCCCCTACGATCCGGTGGAAAGCGGCGCGGTCGCCGGGATGACACCCGCCGACGCCAAGGTGTACCTGGTGCTCTGCGCCCACGTCCGGTCGAAAACATGGGATGCGAACCCCAGCATTGCCCGCCTGGCGGAGCTGGCTGGAATGTCGAGCCGGTCAGTTTATCGGGCGGTCAGTCGATTAGAGAAAACCGGGCTTTTGATCGTCACGTCGGGCGGGGGACGTGGGCATACAAGCACCTATCGGTTGACCGGAAACGGTGACAGCAACTATGTCACCGTTACTCCCGCGCAAACGGTGACAACCGGCGCAATAAACGGTGACAGAGTGAGTCCCGAAACGGTGACACCCCGTGCGCGCCATATAGATAAGAACTCCAGAAAGAACTCCAGAAAGAACAACGGCGCGTTTTTTCCGCCAAGTCTGGACACCCAGGCTTTCCGCGAAGCATGGACCCGTTGGATGGACTACCGCCGGGAGATTCGTAAGCCGCTGACCCCGACCACCGTCGCGGCACAATTGAAAAAGCTGGCCGTCCTGGGGCCGGACGCCGCCGTCGCGTCCATCGACCAGAGCATCGGTAACGGCTGGCGCGGATTATTCCCAGTGGAGGCACAGAATCGGGGAGCGGTGGAAAACGACCCGCTTTCCCTTGCCAACGGGCGGACGCTGGCCGCGATGGAGGTTTCCCAATGAACCGAGCCGACGCGATACCTGCTGACACGGTGTTGGAGAAAAACCTGCTGGGCGCTCTGCTGGGCGCGGGAGCGGCGGGGCTGGTGCAGGTGACGGGCATACTTTCCGCCGCCGACTTCTTCACGCCCGCCCACGGCGTGCTTTTCGGGGCGCTTGTTGCGATGCTCAACAGCGGTTCACCCCTGGAACTGGCAAGCGTCGCCGCCGACTTGCGGGCAAGCGGCAAGATGCTCGCCATTTCACCCTACGGGACTGACCGGGGCGGGGCGGAATTCCTGAGCGAACTGGTGGAGGCATACTCTTTCGACACGGCCAGCATCATGTACTACGCCAAGCGGGTGAGAGCCTTGGCCGACTTGCGGCGACTTCACAAGCTGGGTGAGGAACTACAGCGCGAGGCCACGGCGAATGATGCCGATCCGGGTTCGCTTGCCGCTGACGCCATGCAGGCATTGCACGCCCTGGGCGACTCGACAACCGGGGCGCATGTAGTACATGGAGCCGACGCGGTGGACTCCGCGATTGAACATGCCGACGCGATACGTCGCGGAGAGGCAAACCCTGCACTTGCAACCGGGTTTCCGGGAATCGACCACGCCACGGGCGGACTGCAACCGGGGGCCTTGTGGATTCTCGGCGCGGCCACCTCCATCGGGAAATCCGCGTTGGCTCATACCATTGCTCAACACGTCGCCACGCGGGGAACCGGTGTGTTGATCGTATCCGCCGAGATGAACCGGGAGAGCGTCGCCAACAGGCTTTTGTCCGCCGAGTCTGGTATCGGGGCAATGCGGTTGAGGACCGGGAATCTCCACCAGGAAGAATTACAGGCCCGATGCGCGGCACGGGAGAATATCGCTTCCTGGCGACTGGCGATTCTTGACCGTGCCTCCACTATTCCCGACGTGTCCATACGCGCGGCGTTGCTCGCGGCCAAGTGGGGGCAGACGCCGGGATTGATCGTCTTGGATTATCTCCAGTTGTTGACGCCATGCAGAGGTGACAACAGAGCGCAGGAAATATCGGGCATTGTATGGGACTGCAAGCGAATGGCAATGGAACTGGGGTGCGCCGTTTTGTTGCTATCTCAGTTGAACCGCGTCGGGGCAAGACCCGGTGTCCAAGGCGACGAAGGCACACCGCCAAGTCTATTCGACTTGAAGGAAAGCGGCGACACGGAAAACCACGCGGACGTTGTAATACTACTCCACCGGCCTATGAACGGCCAACTCGACACCGCCGGGACGATCCCCGTCTGGTGCAAAGTCGCCAAGGCGCGGGACGGGCTGGTCACGCCCTGGCCGTCGGGAAAAAGTATTGTGCCGGGTTCAATCGTGCTGAGATTTCGTCCCGGCGTTGTTCGTTTTGAAACTTCAGCGCTGCGTGTGGCGCTACACGGCGCGGCGGACGGTTGGCCAACTTCTTTTACGAGTGCAACTTAGCAATCTGGAAAATCGGTTGTCATAACCGGGGCAATGCCCCAAAGGAGCTTCAGCAATGGCAATGTCAGACAGCGAACGTAGCCTGATTCTTACGAACATGGGAGCTGCGCGGCGCGCGGTTGATTACGTCGTCACCCATGCAAGCACACCGGGCAATACGGCCTTGACCTTCGCGGCCTTCCGCGATGGTCCGATGCAAGGCGTCGGCGTGTCCGATGGCACGCTGGCCGCAATTCTTGTCGCGCTCAAGGCGGGCGTCGATAGCCTTCAATCGGCTTGAAAGGAGTGTGAAACATGAAGACGAATCTCATTGACGATTTTGCAACTCGGCAGGCCCAGGAGCAATCGGCTTGCCAGGATCGGCGGCGAAAGGCGGGCATTGAGTATGCCCGCCTCCTGGGCAATGCCGACGGCGCGAAACCCGGCGACGTAAAGCGTCTTGAGGCCGTGGCCAAAATTCTCGGCAAGGGCGCTGGCGATATGCACGCCGACGCGGAGGCCCTGGGAGCCTACCGCCGCATGGAAGCAAGGGCCGGACTCGCAGCCGAGCTGACCGTTGAAGCCAACGAGGCCCAGGCCGCGCTTGTCGCCGCACGCGAAAAGCTGACGGAAGAAACGGCGCGCCTGCAAGAGGCCGCCAAACAGGCCGACTTGGCGACAACCGCAGCGGAAAACCGACGCGGAGCCGCCTACAACGCCCGCGATTCTCTTGCCGGTGTCCGCCAGCAACTTGAGCAACGCGGAATCATCATCGCCACGGAGGAAAATCTATGATACCGGAAACTGTAGAATCCACGGCGGAGCAACTCGACAAACAGAGCCTTGCCATGGTCAGGGAACTCAATGCCTTGACTGCCGCCCCCGCGCCGAAACCAGTCGAGATTGATTCTCGCAAGGTCAATGATTTTCTCCGCCAAGAACTAGGGACAATGGCCAAGAGAAAAGCTGTTGAACGTGCCGCTACGGTCCTGGGCGTACCGGCGGCTTACGTCGAATTGCAAGTCGGCGACCGGATCGCCGTCGAAATTGCGCCCGACGGCCATTACATCATCGACGCGGAGCATGATCCCGAAACGCTGATGGTCCAGGCGGCGGAGCAACGCACTTCCGTTCGCTGCGCCCTGGAAATCGGGGCAAGGGGACTGTCCGATCAAAAGGCGATAGCCGATCCGTTCACCGATCCCGTCGCCACAATTGAGGCGTTGGACCGCAACCCAACCGAAAAGGCGAAATTCATCATCACGCGGGGCGGGAAGGAATACTTCAAGCTCGCAAACATGGCCATGCAAGCGCGGCCAAAAGGGAAATAAAACCATGAGCGAAACGACGGATTCAAACGGAACAAACCGGCCAATTACTCGCGGCAAAAACGGGCGATTCCTGCCCGGTTGCCCAGGCGGTCCCGGCAACCCGCGCAGCGTCTCCGCCGTTGCCTGGCGCGAGGCATTGGACGCGGCCATAACGCCGGAGGATTTCTCGGCGATTGTCCGCAAGCTGATTGACGCCGCCTTGAGCGGCGAGTCCTGGGCGATTCGTGAAGTCTTGGATCGCACTTGTGGCCGGCCGGGACAGTCCATCGCCGTAACCGGCGTCGGCTCGAAACCGGAGCTTTCGGAAACCGACGCTTTCCTCAACGGCTTTGAGTCACTTTCGTATGACCTGAAAGTCAGAATCATGCAAGAGCTTGGCGGACCGCCGCCCGATCCTGAACCGGAAGTAGAACCCGCTTGCCCCTGCCGGAAAGCGTCGGTATGATCCCGCGCGCTATCCCAGGCGCTACACGCCAGCGGCCCGTTGCCGACAAGTATCCGCGAGCGCGGGACTTGAAGCGTCACGGTTTCGGTTATGACAACCGATTTTCAAGGAGTCCCTCCACAATGGCACGTCCAAAACCCGCTGCAACAAAAACCCCGCTTGTCGCCCAGGTCCGGGCAGCGATTCGCCAAGCCGATCGCGGCGGCGTCAGTCAATCGGACCTGGCACGGCGGGCGGGTATGGCCCGGAGTCAACTGAGCCGCCTAATGCACGGGACGGCGACACCCGCCATTGACGGCCTCGAGCGCCTTGCCCGGGCGCTGGGCAAGAAAATTGTTCTTACCTGATAAACACCTGTTGCTATCCAGCAACGCATTGCTTACAATTACCGATGGCGGGCGGGCGTTCCGCCCGTGAAGNNGACGGGCCGTGGGTTATCGCCTATTGCCCATTGCCCGGCGTCCGCAAGGTGGTGTCGGGCTGCGATGACTACAAGGCGACAAGTGCCTTGGCCCGCAAGCTGGAGGGCGACGCCATGTTGCGGCGAAAGGGTGTCATTGACAGTCGCGAAGACCGCTACACCTGGGCTTCCGGCCAGACCGCCGGGGAACACCTGGCCGACTTCAAGGCGGTCCTGTTGGCCCGTGGCGTTACCGCACGCCAAGCCGGGGAAGTAACCGCGAAGGTCGCGCGGCTGTTGTCGGCGGCGTCCATTGAGCGGATCGGCCATATCGTCCCGAGCGGGGTTCAGGCCGCAATCGGGGAGCTACGGGCGGGCGGATTATCGCTTCAAAGCTGCAACCACTACCTGCGCGCCGCCAAGCAATTCTCCCGTTGGCTCCACCGTGACGGACGAACCCGTGAGGACGCCGTGGCGTTTCTCAAGGCGCAAAACGTGGCGACGGACCGCCGCCATGACCGCCGGGCGCTGACCGATGATGAACTCGCGGCGTTGCTCCAGGCGGCGGAGGCCGGACCGACAATTCAAGGCATGACCGGGCCGGATCGGGCGATGCTCTACCGGCTGGCCGCTGGAACTGGATTCCGGCGGAATGAAATCCGCACGCTGACACCGGAGGCTTTCGCCCTGGAGGCCGATCCGCCGACGATCACCATTGAGGCCGGATACTCCAAGCATCGGAAGGTTGACGTTCAACCGATTCGGCGCGACTTGGCGGATATGTTCCGGGACTGGTTGCAAGGCAAGCCGCAAGGCGCGCCGGTGTTCAACATGCCGGAAAAGCCGGTGGAGGCGATGAAAGCGGACCTGCGCCGGGCGCGTGCGGCGTGGATAAAAGCCGCCACGTTGGCCCAGGATCGACGATCACGGGCAAGGTCGAGCTTTGCCCTGTACCGTGACGGATCGGGCCTTGTGGCGGACTTCCACGCACTCCGGCACACCTACATAAGCCGTCTTGTCGGCAGCGGCGCGAGCGTGAAGGTCTGCCAGGAGCTTGCAAGGCACAGTACACCGCTTCTGACGCTGGGCCGATATGCCCACGTCCAGCTTGTTGACCGCGTGAAGGCGCTTGAGGCCGTTCCATGCCCCACGGTGGAGCAACCGCAAAGGCAGACCGCCAAGGCTACGGGAACGGATCACGCCACGGCGGAACATGCCGCGCAGGAGCGCGTGAAGCGCGCAGCGCCTGGGATAGCGCGCAGGGTTCCTTTTCGTGCAATATCGTGCAACACCGTTCAACGTCAAAGTCTTGACGGCGGGGCGGTCGATGGCGTAGTATCTCGTTTGAACTGCAAGACTTTGCAACATGCTGCAACAATCAGCAACACGCAAGCGCGCGTAGCTCAATTGGATAGAGCATCGGTCTACGGAACCGAAGGTTACTGGTTCGAGCCCAGTCGCGCGTATTTGTGTAGGTCACGCCGGCTCCAGGCCGATAGGCCAAGGTTCCGGG
>PMBX01000154.1 GCA_003153915.1 Phycisphaerales bacterium | reverse complement strand
AACCTGCCCTTCATCACCGCCACGGCAGAGGGGCCTAAGCACATGACCATGACCCTCACGCGGGCCAAACTGGAGCAGCTCTGCGAGCCGGTCTTTGAACGCCTGGTCAAGCCCTGCAAGCAGGCCCTCAGCGACGCNNTCGGTCAACCCCGACGAGGTGGTGGCTATCGGAGCGGCCATCCAGGGCGCCATCCTGGGCGGGGAAGTCGAGGAGCAGATGGTGCTGTTGGACGTCACCCCGCTAAGCCTTGGAGTGGAGACCCTCGGCGGTGTGATGACCCGGCTGATTGAGCGCAACACCACCATCCCCACGGAAAAGAAGGAAATCTTCTCCACTGCCGCCGACAGCCAGACGGAAGTGACCATCCATGTGCTCCAGGGCGAGCGGGAATTCGCGCGGGACAACCGCACGCTGGGGCGGTTCAACCTTGCGGGCCTCCCCCCGGCTCCGCGAGGCGTGCCCCAGGTCGAGGTCGCCTTCAACATTGACGCTAACGGCATCCTCAACGTCTCGGCCAAGGACCTGGCCACGGGAAAGCAGCAGTCAGTGGAGATCAAGGGTTCATCGGGCCTGGACTCCTCCGAGATCGACAAGATGCGCAAGGACGCCGAGGCCCACGCCGAGGATGACAAGAAACGCCGCGAACTGGTGGACCTCAAGAACCAGGGCGACGCGATGGCCTACCAAATGGAGAAGATGCTCAAGGACCAGGGCGAAAAAATCCCCGCCTCCGACCGTGGTAACATCGAGTCGGCCATCTCCGCTCTTCGCGAGGCCCTCAAGGGCGACGATGCAACGGTCATCCGGCGGGCGATGGAGAATCTCGAGCGTAGTTCTCACAAGGTGGCCGAAGAGATGTATAAGTCCGCCGGCGCCTCGCCCGGGGCGCAACAGGCGCCCCCTCCGCCCAGTAATGAACCGCCCAAGGCCGGGCCGTCCAAGGGCGGCGACGACGTCATCGACGCTGAATACGAAGTCAAGGAATAGCCCGGCGCGCATGCGTCGGCCGACACGTTTGAACCGGACAGGCACATCGATCTTCCTGCTGGCCTGGAGCGTCCTGGCGACCAGCCTGTCGTCGGGATGCAACAGGCCGCAGCCTTATCTGAGCTGGCCGCGCCTGGACCACGGTCTGGTGATCGTACTTACAGGCATCGAGGGGCGCAGTGCCCTCAACGAGGCCATTTGCGAAGGCTTGGCCGACGGTGGGGTGAACTGGGCCGTCGAACTGTGCGACTGGACTTCCCCGGTTCCGATGAATTATCTGGTCAACCTTCGCGACCAGGACCGCAACCGTCAGCAGGCCGAGGAGATCGCCGCCAAGATCGTCCGCTACAAGATGGCTCATCCCGAGCGCCCGGTGGTGCTGGTGGGCCAAAGCGGCGGAGGCGCCATCGCCGTCTGGATCACCGAGGCCCTGCCGCCGGGGGAGAAAATCGACGGCATTGTCATGTTGGCGGCCTCGTTGTCCCCCGATTACGCCCTTGATGGGGCGATGGAGGGTGTCAGGCGGGGCATCGTCAACTATTATTCCACCCGTGATTGGTTCATCCTGGGAATCGGCACGATCATCTCCGGAACAATGGATGGAGAACACAGTTCCTCGGCGGGAAGGGTGGGATTTGTTATGCCCCATGGAAAACGGGCCAAGGCGTATGAGAAGCTCTATCAGATCCCCTGGCAGAAGGATATGGCCCTTTCCGGTTACAGCGGTACACACCTGACCAGTGGCGCCCGGGAGTTCGTCGCCGCCTACGTGGCGCCGTTGGTCTTGGCGCCCATGTGGGATAAAAGCTTCGTCGAGATGGTGGGCAATCGCAAGATGGACAAGTCACAGTTCCTCCCGTCCGTAGCATCGCAAAAGGCCGTCCCGCCGATCAATGGCAAGCCCGCCTCCCCAAAAAACATGGAGCCTTCCAGCCAATCGGACCGTCCAGACTTCGGCCCGGCGCCAGCCGTACGATAGCCGTCCCTTCCCGGCGGGCCACAACCGATATCAGCCGGCTATCGCCGACTGCAACCTATCCAGGTGAGAGGCGATCCAGCGGACCTTGCGGTCGATCATGCACAGGAAACCATAACCCTCCATGCGCCCGAAGCTTCCCGTTGCCGCGATGGGCAGGATGGCTTCAGCGATCATCGCCTCGCACATCAGCAGCGGAATGGCTCGCCGTTGCGGGGACGGGATGTCATAGACGGATGCATATCCGCGGACGAAGGCGGTCAGCCGCCGTTCATCCAGGCGGTCGGGCCAGGCGGTCGAATCGTCGGCGCCGGCGAGTATGGAAAACTGTAGCGCCCCGTTGGCCAAGTCCGCCACGCGATGTTGCAACCGCGCCGAATCGTAATCCACCACGGCGGCCACGCGGCGATTGCGGAACAGCATATTCCCCGGATGCCAGTCGCCGTGGACGATCTGTTCGCCCCAGTCGGCCAGGCCCAGCCGCTCCACCTCGGCCGCTGAATTCTTGTAGGACGCTTTCAACGAGTCCACCAGTCCCTTGAGTTTTTCCTCCGGTGGGCGTGACTCCAGCGGCAGCGACGAGACGGTCCTTGTGATGGCCTGGAGGATCGATCCGGCGTTATGGTAACTGCCCGTTGGCGGTTTATAGTCGCCGCGGAAATCCTTCAACAACTTATGGAAAAGCCCCAGCGTGCCCCCGGCCTGGAACGTCGCCTCGATGGAGCCGTCATAGGGTTGCCCGGCGACGAAGTGGAACATCTCGTAGATGTTATCGCCGACCGCCAGCATGGTCGAACCTTCGTCCCGGGTGGGCACCAGACCGGGCAGCGGAAAATCCCGCACGGCCAGGTGGGCCTGGATACGATGGGTGAAGGCGACCTTGGCCAGGTCGTCGCGGCCCTGTACGCGGCGCTTGAAGAGGAACTTGCCTCGGTCGGTTTCGATGACCACCTTGGGGGAACGAGCTGATCCGCGGGTGAACTCCTGAACATTTTGAACGTTACCGATGTCGTATCGGGCCGTACAGTCGCGGAGTTCATCGGGACTGAAACGTTCTCGCTCCATCTTTAACACCTTTGGGCTTTACCTTGCCGGGCGACTGCGTGCAATGATTGCATCTTACCGCGGAGACCAAAGGGCCGGAAGACTGGAGGACCGGAAGACCGGATGGCCGGAAACTGTAACGAGTTGGGGGAAGGGAAACACTCGCCCGCCATGGTGGTGTCAAAGCCTGAACTTGATGGATCCGCCGACGATGGCGGCCACGGGGCGGGCGGAAAGCTCCCAGCCGTCGAAGGGGCAGTTGCGGCTGCGGGAGCGGAAGGTATCCACCCGGACTGTCCATCGCATCTTTGGATTAATGATTGTCACGTCGGCCGGGCCGCCGACGACCAGCCGCCCCAGCGGCCGGTTGATGACGGAGGCAGGGTTGACCGTCATCCGCGCAATGAGTCCCGGCCAGTCCAGCAGGCCCGTGTCGATCATCGCCTTGGCGTAGAGGCCCAGGGCGCATTCCAGGGAGATTATGCCGAAAGGCGCCAAACCGAACTCCAGTTCCTTTTCCTCTTTGGCGTGGGGAGCATGGTCGGTGGCCAGGCAGTCGATGGTCCCATCGGCCACCCCTGCGCGCAGCGCCTCGACATCGCCGGCCGAGCGCAGCGGCGGGTTGACCTTGAAGTTAGGGTCATATTCTGCGCAGGCCGCATCGGTGAGCAACAGATGGTGGGGGCTGGCCTCGGCGGTCACAGGCAGTCCGGCGGACTTAGCGGCGCGGATCATCTCGACGCTTCCGGCGCAGGAGACGTGCTGGACGTGGTATCGCGCTACTGTCCGCTTTACCAGTTCCAGGTCGCGTTGCAGCATGATCTGCTCTCCGGCTGGTGCGATTCCACCCAGGCCCAGCCGCACGGCAACGGCTCCGCTGTTCATCACTCCACCGGCCAGTTCGGGGTCCTGGCAGTGCTGCATCAGGGGCACGCCCAGACGGGCGGCGTATTGCAAGGCCCGTTGCATGACCGTGGCGCTGGCGACACCGTCGCCGTCGTCGGTGAAGGCGACGGCCCCGGCCTCCACCATCATCCCCATCTCGGCCAGTTCCTTGCCTTCTCGCCCCTTGGTGATGCACCCTGCCGGCAGCACGCGGGCGAGATTTGCCTCCGCGGCCCGTTGGAGGACATAGAGGACGGCAGTCTCGTTATCCATCGGCGGGTGAGTGTTGGGCATCGCCAGGATCGTGGTAAATCCGCCGGCGACGGCGGCAGAAGCTGCTGTGGCGATGGTCTCCTCTTCCTCGTGGCCCGGTTCGCGACAGTGTACATGGATGTCGATCAATCCGGGGCAGACGATCATGCCTTTGGCGTCGATTGTTTCTCGGGCCTTTCCCGAAACCTTGCCGATCCTGGCGATCTTGCCCTTGGCGATGGCCACATCGGCGATTTCGTCACGCCGGTTGGCCGGGTCGATCACTCGCCCATTAGTGATGAGGATGTCGTTCATGGCCGTCGGATTCCTATCGGTTTGCGGTTTTGCCACACTCCGGCCGGAAGGCCCCCGCGGACCGGTTCCGGCAACCCAAGGCTCCGGTTGCGTCTGGTTCATAGCCCAGGATATACACCGAGTCCTATTCAATACCCGTTGTTTCCCACAATGCAACCACTTCCTACTCAAAGGCATGTCCTTTTATGGCCGGCCATGCTGTCCAGCCAATGGACGTCCGTCATAAGGACGCCTTGAGCAAATAATAAGTTCGCCGGGTTGTCCCCGCGGAGGGTTTTGTGATATGGTTGTCGAGCCTGGGTCGCTCGGAACGGGATGCCCGCGCACCCAGTCGCCAAGGAAACCCCGCCATGCCGCGCAGGGATGACCTCCGAACCATCATGATCATAGGTTCCGGGCCGATTGTGATCGGCCAGGGCTGCGAGTTCGACTATTCCGGCACGCAGGCATGCAAGGCCCTGCGAGAGGAAGGCTATCGCATCGTCCTGATCAACTCCAACCCGGCCACCATCATGACCGACCCGGAATTCGCCGAGCGAACATACATCGAGCCGATCACTCCGGTGGCGGTGGCCAAGATCATTGAAAAGGAGCGCCCCGACGCCCTGCTGCCTACCCTAGGCGGGCAGACGGCGCTCAATACGGCGGTGGCCGTCTCCGACGCGGGCGTGCTGGACCGTTTCGGCGTGGAGATGATCGGGGCGACGCGGACGGTGATCCACCGCGCCGAGGACCGCACGGAGTTCAAGAATATCTGCCTTTCCATCGGCCTGGACGTTCCACGCAGCGGCGTGGCCCACACGATGGAAGAGGCGGCCAGGATCGTCGCGGAGGTGGGCCTGCCGGTCTGTATCCGCCCAGCCTACACGCTGGGGGGCACCGGCGGGGGGTTCGCCTTCAACATCGAGGAGTTCAAGACCATCGCCGCTCGCGGGCTGGAGTATTCCCCAGTCAGCGAGATCCTAATCGAAGAGTCGGTCCTGGGCTGGAAGGAATNNTCTGCTCCATCGAGAACTTCGATCCAATGGGAGTGCACACCGGCGACTCCATCACAGTCGCCCCCGCCCAGACACTGACGGACAAGGAATACCAGCTCATGCGAGATGCCGCCGTCGCCATTATCCGCGCTGTGGGCGTGGAGACCGGCGGCAGCAACATCCAGTTTGCCATACACCCGAGGACCGGCAGGATGATCGTCGTGGAGATGAACCCCCGCGTCAGTCGAAGCTCGGCGCTGGCCTCCAAGGCCACGGGGTTCCCCATCGC
>PMBX01000109.1 GCA_003153915.1 Phycisphaerales bacterium | reverse complement strand
CGCCACCGGAACCAGCGTCAGTTGCACGGGCCACTGCCCCAGCCTTGAAACGCAAGACTCCTTGGGCGGCGAGGCGTCAGGTCCCTCAGCAGCCGAAGGGCGGGCAAGTTTTCGCGCCATGGTCCCGGGACATCCGCACGGAAGCGTGTCGGCAGCGCCTTGTCCGGAGGAGGACGGGCCTGCCTGCTGTTTGCGTTCTTCCACTGCGGAGAGGTCAAATTCCTCTGCGGGACGTTCCGATATCTCTATAGCGCCACGGGGACACTCGCCCAGGCAGGCGCCAAGGCCGTCGCAAAGATTCTCCGCCAGCAGGCGGGCCTTCCCGTCAATGATCTGGATGGCGCCTTCGGCGCAGGCCGGAACGCACGCGCCGCATCCGTTGCACTTGTCCGCGTCAATCCTGACGATTTTTCTGGTGGTCTTTGCCATTTCGCTTACCTCATGAAATTGCGGGCCTTTTACAACTCTAGGCAAGCGGATGGCACGGTACAAGCGAGCGGCCACTTTGGAAAACGGGCGGGGCACATTGCAGAACGAAACCGCAAGCGGGTACGGCGAATATAGAAAAGCATACGTGTTCTAAACCTCTGTCTCCCGCCAGAGTATCTCCATCTCCGCCCACAGGATGGAGGCCAAGGCCGTCAAGACCAACAGCGGCACCACGAAATAGGTCAACTCGCCGGTTGAGACGCCTTTGGCCACCGATGCCTGAAGCTCTGCCAGCGGTGGTATCCACCAGATTGCCAAAATCGAGGCAACAGCCGCGGCGGCGGTCATAATCAACAGATGGGCCAACGGACGCCGACATCTCGACAAGGAGGCAAGTACGCCCACCGTAAACCCGTCATCCGGGATATACTGGCCGCTTTCTCGCAAGAGAACGTCGAGCACATCGTCCGGTTCGACTTCGTGATTGGCCTGATCGTTCATATCCTCAACCTCCGACGCAGCTTTTCCCTGCCTCGCATGATGTTGGTCTTAACCGTCCCCAGCGGACAATCCAGAATCCTCGCCGCCTCCTCGTGCGTCAGGCCCTGCTGGCAGCACAGCCCGATGGCCGCCCGCTCACCGTCGCTGAGGTGCTTCATCGCCTCCTGGAGGTCCATGCGCAGATCTTCCGCCGTCGCAGGGGAGCCACCCGGCTGGCGGGCGGTTTCCTCAATATCCTGGCAGCATGTTTCGGCCCTGCGACGGGCATGGGAGCGAAATTGATTGTGCGCGATGGTCAGCAGCCACGTAAGAAACCCGGCTTCCTGGCGATAGGTGTGAATCTTCCGCCATGCGAGTAAAAACGCCTCTTGGGCGATGTCGTCCGCCAGGTGGGCGTCGCCCCGCGTCATCTTGCGGACAAACGACCGCACCGGCGACTGGTAACGCCTCACCAGTTCGGCGAAGGCATTGGGGTCGCCATCCCGGCAAGCCAGTAGAACAAGCTCCGTATCAGTCGCGGCCACGTGTTACGGTCGCCCGTTCTTGCGATTCTCGATAGCCCAACTCACCAGCAACGCAATCCCCACCAGCGATGGGATCAGGGCCAAGGGCCACTTGTTATGATCCTCCATGAAAAGGTATGCCATCGCGCCAATTCCAATGGCCAGCCAGACAAGCCCACTACGCAGGACCCTCTGGCTGCTCTGAAATTCCCTGGGGTTCAGCAATTCCGGGGGGATGGGCACGCCTTTCGAGGCCATGATCCGCAACGTCTCGTGAAGCGTCCTATACCTGCGGAAACGGAACGACAAGGCCAGAATAGTACCAATTAACAATAACGGCATAAGGATTGCTGCAAGCGAAACTAGGCCAGTCGCAAAGCCGAGCATGGGCATATTCGCAACTGCGTTCATATATCACCTTTCCTGTCTCGCCAAGGTTGTTTATCAAGCTGCTACCGGATTAGATGCGCCCAGACCGCTGCTTGGATTCAGGAATCTTGGCGTCTGCTGTGGATTGCCACCAGAATAATTCGGTTCCTCTCATGGTACCACGCCCACCGATCTGAGTCCGCCGCGACTATTTTCGTTCGTCGCCAGGCCCCGCAAATATGTTTGTATTCTGTTAGGGTTTAAGTTACCATTATAAATATGCGTAAAGGCATCGAAATCCTCGGCGTGGTGGAGTCCCTGCCCGTCCGGCAGCCGGTCCCGCTGTTCGCCAGCGGCGTGGCGGCGGGGTTTCCTTCTCCGGCGGATGATTACGTCGAGGGATCGCTGGACCTCAATGAGCACCTCGTCGAACACCCGGCGGCGACGTACTACGTCCGGGCATCGGGCAACTCGATGATAGGCTCGGGTATCCACGACGGCGACCTGCTGATCGTGGACCGCGCGGTGGAACCCCGCGACGGGAGCATCGCCATCGCGGTGGTGGACGGTGAGTTGACGGTCAAACGCATTAGGCATCTCGGCGAGCGGCTGTTCCTGGAACCGGACAACGACGCCTATCCGCCCATGGAGGTCGCGGCGGAGGCGGATTTGCGGGTCTGGGGCGTCTGCCGATTCGTCATCCACGCCTTGTGACATAGCGGCATAACGGTTCCGGCCATGTATGCCCTGGTGGACTGCAACAGCTTCTATGCCTCCTGCGAGCGGGTCTTTGACCCCCGATTGGCCTGCCGGCCCGTGGTCGTGCTGAGCAATAACGACGGCTGCGTGGTTGCCGCGTCCAGGGAGGCCAAGGCCCTGGGCATAGCCATCGGCGTGCCTTTTTTCCGGATTCGCCAACTGGCCCGCAAGCACGGCATCGCCGTCCGTTCCTCCAATTACACCCTCTACGCCGACATGTCCCAGCGGGTGATGACCATACTGGCTCGCTTCGCACCGGAGATGGAGATTTACTCCATCGACGAGGCCTTCCTGGAGCTTCGCGGCCTACGCTGCGACCTGGGCGAATACGCCCGGACCATCCGCCAAACCGTCCTGCGGTGGACGGGCATCCCGGTGTCCATCGGCGTCGCGCCGACCAAGACGCTGGCCAAGGTCGCCGGCCACCTGGCCAAGCAGTCCGCTCACAGCGGCGGCGTATGGGTCCTGGCCGACCCGGCCCGGCAAGAGGAAGTCCTGGCATCCCTGGCCCCCCAGGACATCTGGGGCATAGGCCGGCAACTGGCGGGGCGGCTTAGTCGCGCGGGCATCCATACCGCCCTCCAGCTCCGCGACGCCGACGATACGTGGATCCGCAAAATCCTCTCCGTGACGGGCCAGCGGACGGTCCTGGAGCTGCGGGGCGTCTCCTGTCTGCCGATGGAACTCGTAGCCCCGGCCAGCCAAACCATCGTGCGGTCCCGGTCCTTCGGGCAACCCGTGACCACCGTCGAGCAGATAGAGGAGGCCGTCTCCATGCACGTCGCACGCGCGGCGGAAAAACTGCGCGAGCAGCACCTCTTGGCCGGCGTGCTCCAGGTGTACCTGATGACCAACCGCTTCCGCACCGACCAGCGACAATATTCCAACGCCGCCTCCGCACGGATCGACCCGCCCGGCGATGATACGGGCGTCCTGCTGGCCTGCGCCCTGCCGGCCTTGCGCCGCATCTTTCGCGAAGGCTTCCTCTACAACAAGGCCGGGGTGATGCTGGCGGACCTTACGCCCCGGCGAAACATGCAGCCGGGGTTATTCGACAATTTCGACCGCGACCGATCCCGCCGGCTGATGTCGGTCATGGACCGCATCAACGCGCGGATGGGCGAAGAGACGCTCCGTTATGCCTCATCGGGCTTTGCCCGCCGCTGGCGGATGAAGCGGCAACATAGTTCGCCGTGTTTCACGACGCGGTGGGACCAGCTTCCCGTGGCCCGCTGTTGCTGAAGGCGGCGGGGCNNGGTTCGGCTGAGCGGTTCGGCTGAGCTCACCGTCGAAGCCTCACCGAAGCCTTGTAGCTCGCGCAATGACTAAACCAACAAAGATTGCGCGTGCAATCTCTAAGGGATTCTTCGGGCGAGTTGCACGCCCTATTCATGAAAGGCCCTGGTAGGTGCGGGCTGCTGCTTGCAGCCGGCGGCGGGGCCACGTACACTCACGCCATTCCGCAGCCCGCAAGCGTTTGGGGCCGACAAGACTAATGACCGAACCGATGAAATCTTCCTCCGCGGGCCTGCGATTGGTGGTGATCCTTCCGGCGTTGAACGAGCAGGCCACCGTGGGTTCGGTGATTCGGCGCATCCCGTCGCGGATCGAGGGCGTCGCCGATGTCCGCGCGTTGGTGGTGGACGACGGCAGCAGCGACGCCACGGCGGCCGAAGCCGCAGCCGCCGGGGCAAAGGTGGTCAGCCACGGAAGGCGCAGAGGGGTAGGCGCGGCCTTCCAGACGGGCATCGGAAAGGCCCTGGAAATGGGCGCGGACCTGATCGTCAGCATCGACGCCGACGGGCAGTTCGACCCGGCCACCATCCCCACGCTGATCGCTCCCGTGGTCGCCGGAAGGTCCGACTTCGCCACCGCCTCCCGTTTCGCCGATCCGAAGCTGGCGCCCAATATGCCGCCGCTCAAGCGTTGGGGCAACCGCATGATGAGCCGCCTGGTATCTCACCTGGCGGGCCAGCGGTTCCACGACGTCTCCTGCGGGATGCGATGTTACAACCGCGCGGCGGCGCTGAGCCTCAACGCTATCGCCGCCTTCACATATACCCAGGAGGTCTTCCTGAACCTGGCGTTCAAGGGCCTGCGCATGGTCGAGGTTCCAATCCGCGTCGAGGGCGTGCGCCGCCACGGCGACAGCCGGGTGGCGAACAACCTGTGGCGCTACGGGGTCAACACGCTGTGGATCATCTTCCGCTGCTACCGCGATTACCGGCCGATGAGGCTCTTCGGCGGGATGGCGATGGCGATGATGGTCCCGGCGGTGCTGTTGGAATTATTCCTGCTGGTCCACTATCTTCGCACGGGCAGCTTTTCTCCGCACAAGTGGGCCGGATTCACCGGCGCGGCGTTGTTTACGCTGGGACTGCTGTCGCTGCTGATGGGCCTGCTCGGCGACATGCTGGACCGCCACCGCATCTATCTGGAAGAAATGCTCCATCTCGTCCGCAAATCCAACCTCGGCCACCAGCCTCCGGATCATGGCGATGCGGATCCTCGTTGAGATCACACATCCCGCCCAGGTGCATTTATGGCGAAATGCCATCGGCATCTGGAAGGCACGCGGCCATACCGTCGCCGTCGCCTCCCGGCGGAAAGAATGCCTCACCGGCCTGTTGGACGAGGCGGGAATCGAGCATGTCTGTCTTTCCAGACAAGCTCACGGACTGTTGGGTCTAGCCTGCGAACTGGTCGTCCGCTACGTACGGATGATCCGCCTGGTTGGTAGGTTCAAGCCTGACGTGCTGGTGGGAGAATGTTGCATCAGTGCCGGATTGGCTGGTCGCCTGACACGGCGACCGGTGGTCGTTTTTGAAAACGCCGAACACGCTCAGTTGCAGCAACGACTGACAACGCCTTTCGCCACGGTCATCTGCACCACCACGGCCTACCGCAAGGACTGGGGGAAAAAACACGTACGCTACGAGGGCATCGACAACCTGGCCTACACGCACCCTCGGTATTTCCGCCCAGATCCCAACGCCCTGTCGGCAGCGGGACTGACCGCGGGCCAGCCATACTGCATCCTGCGACTGGTGTCCTGGCGAGCAGCCCACGATTGGAACACAAGCGGCATATCCCAACAAACCGCGGAGGATCTGATTGCGACCCTGGAGCGCCATGGCCGCGTGCTGATCAGTTCCGAAGGACCGCTCCCCGCCCAATGGGAGAGTTATCGCATCCAGGCCCCGCCCTCGGCCATGCTCACGCTCCTGTCCCAGGCGGCCATTTACGTGGGAGAAGGCGCTTCCATGGCCGCAGAGGCCGCCTGCCTGGGCACGCCTGCGGTCTACATCAATCCCCTGCCGCTGGGCTATCTGCGGGAGCTTCAGGACCGCTACGGTCTGGTCCGCTGCGTAACTACCGCGACCGACGCCCAGGCCGCTATCGAGGAAATGCTCTCCCAACCCCGCCAGATGTGGTCGGCAAGCCGGCAACGTCTGCTGGAAGAAAAGGTCGATGTCACGCAATACGCCGCCGACTTCGTTGAGCAAGTCGGTTCTCAGGCCTCCGCCAGTAGTCCGCCACTGCTGTGGAAGATTGTTCGTTGGGCGGTCTTCGCTGCCGTCCTTGCGTTTGTGGGAAAGAAGTTAGTCGTGAACTTCCGGGACGTGGCCTGGTCGGAAATCAACTTTCATTGGGGCTGGTTGGTCCTGTCTGCCGCCTTCGTCGCCGCCACCAAGTTCATGACCGTCTCCAACTATCGCGACCTGTTGGCTGGTTTCGGTCACAAGACCCCGCCGGTGGCATGGGCGGCTGTGGCGTGGATTCCGCAACTGGGTAAATATGTCCCTGGAAAAGTCGCCAGTGTCGCCGGGGCCGCATGGCTGTTGGAAAAGTTTGGCGTGCCCATGTCCGTCACCACGGCCATCGTGTTTCTTCTGACGGGGCTTGCTACGGCTGTGGGAATCGTACTGAGCCTTCCTCTGACCCTGATGGAACCGCTGCGACACCACCTGCCCCTGGGTTGGCTGTGGTGCTCGGCGCTGCTGGTCGCCGGAGTCGTTTGCCTGCATCCTCGCGTCTTTGGGGCCGTCGTCAGGACGATCCTGGGCCTGCTGAAGCGCCCGATGATCCCCGTGCCTGACACCAGCCATTACCTCCGTCCGCTGGCCAGCATCTTCGGCCAGTGGATACTGCTGGGCGCGGCGATGTGGTCCGTCGCCGGTTCGCTGGGCCACGTTTCTCTACTAGAACTGCCCTTCTATGTCTCCGCCCAGGCCATTTCGGCTGCGTTGGGCTTCCTGGCCTTTGTCGCCCCCGCCGGGCTGGGCGTCCGCGAGTGGATTCTTCTGCTGTTGCTCAGCCCTTCGCTGGGGCCTGGCCATGCTGCTATCGTCGCCGTCGCCTGGCGGCTGATAGTCACGCTGATGGATGTCGTGATGGCGGGAGCAGGCATGTTCTTGCTGCGGCGGCATGTCGCCGCCAAGGAGCGGGCAAAATGAACAACCTCCAGGCAACAGCGGGGGAAGGAATCCTGGATGGTCCGCTGTTTGCCACGTCTTCAAGGCGCCGGGGCTGGATACGCGCTGGTGTGATTTTCCTGGCGGCCGTCTATTTGGCCGCGCTGAGTCCGTTCTGGTGGATCGGCCACGACAGCGCCCTGTATCTGACGCTTGCGGGCAACCTCATCAGCGGCGAAGGATACACCCTGGCGGGCCTGCCGCACACGCACGTCCCACCGGGTTTTCCGCTGATGCTGGCGGGGCTGATGAAGATCGGCGTGGGCGGGTTCCTCGCGATGAACCTGCTGATGTGCGCCATGGGCCTGGCGACGCTGGTTTTGACATATCTGCTCTTGCGACGCATGGTGCATCCGGACTGGGCCTTCGTCATGACGGTCGTGCTGGGACTTTCCTATGAGATGCTCCAGCGCAGCGGAGAGATTCTTTCCGACATACCCTTCATGCTCCTGCTGACCGCGGCGTTGCTGTTGTATTACCGCGGTCTGTCCTCCTCCAAGCCTGCCTGGGGAACCTGGGAACTGGCCTCGCTGCTGCTGATAGCTTCCTGCTGGTTTCGCGCAGCCGGGCTTCCACTGGTCGTCGGAGCGGCCATCGGACTGGTCCTGGCCGGACGGCGCAAGTCGGCGATCCGTGCCGCCGTCAACGCCGCGGCAATCCTGGTGATATTGGCGATTTGCTCGTTCCTGGCGTGGGGCTATCTCAAGGCCCATTCCCAGCCGGCCGCCGGCAGCTACGCCGGCACGGTGCAGCGGGTGCTGGCAGCCCGCTCCATTCCAGACATGCTTGCCGAGACGATGCAACACTTCTACGCCGCCTCCGGGCAGATCAGCAGACTCCTGATCGTCCAGCGGCTGCCGCTGTGGTTGTGCATGATCCTGTGGGTTGTCCCGATCGCCTGGGGAATGATCCAGCGGCTGAGACGAGGGGATTTCATCGGACCCGCCGTCGTGTTGGTTTATGTGGCCGGGTTGTCGGCGGCTTCCCCAATTCCACGGACACGATACTTCCTGCCCATTGCGGCGTTGCTGATCCTCTACCTGGCGGAGGGATGGGGCTGGTTGATTGGACGCGCGGCCAGAAGGCCCGCGGCGGCCTCCGGCGTGCTCCTGGGGCTGATGATCGTCCTGGCGGCCTGCAACCTGCCCCTGGTCGGCAGGAACATATACGAGAAACATCGCTCCGACGCCTTCGCCTCCCAGCAAGGCGGCAAGTGGCGCGATCACATCGCGGCAGCGGAATATCTTTCGCGCCTGGCGCCCATCGACGGAAACGTGTTGGCGGAGTTGCCCGTGGGTTACCTGGCGGGAGTGGGTTGTCCCGCGCTGTCGACGGCGGTGGTGGACCACCCTCCGGAGGCTGAGGGGCTTGGCGAGCTTCTGGATCGCTGGAAGATCGCCTACGTCGTCATTAGCTCCAGAAAACCCACCCCGCTGGAGGCGGCATTGGAGAAACTGCTGGAACCTCAAGGGCCGCCGGCATTGACACATGGGGACATGAGGCTCTATCGAGTCTATCCAGCGAAGATCGAGGCTCCCGCGGCGAATCGCCCGAACGGGTTGCCCCAATCCCAAGAACCGACAGCGCAGACCAAAACGGCAACCACGAAAGTTTTTTCTCCCTGAAAGTCCTTGGGCGTTTCAGGAAGCGGGCTTGCCCGACAGGGCCGCATGGCACTCGTCCAGAAGCTGCTTGACCTTGAAGGGCTTCATAAGGACGGCCGAGAGACCTTCCTCGTTGGCCCGGACGATCGAGTGGTGCGGATCGTATCCAAAACCCGTGATCAGGATGACCGCCGTGGCGGGGTGCGCGGCCTTGGCGGCGGCGAAAACCTCGTAACCCGTCGCTCCTGGCATCTTGATGTCGGAGATCACCAGGTCGTAACGGTTGCGGGCAACCATTTCCCTGGCCGACGTTCCGTCGGCGACGGCGTCCACGTTGCAGCCGCGTTGCATCAGTACGTCGTGGAGGGTCTGGCGGATAAGGTCCTCGTCGTCAGCCACCAATACCCGCTTGCCCGAAAGCAGCGGATCGGGATCGGTCGGGCCGATCTGCCCGCCCAGGATGCCTCCGGGCGACTGGGCCAACTGGTGCAGCGTCACGCCGGCCTTTCCGGCGCTGTCGATGATGGCGGACAGTCGCGTCCGCAGATCGTCGAAACCCAGGTAGTCCTCCATCAGTCCCGTGGCCTCGGTGAGGATGTCGTTGATCGGACCGGACAGTTCCGCGGCGATGGATCCGCTGACCTGCGTGTGGACATTGTGTCGCTCCACCACCAGCAGATTGAGGATGTTTAACGCCAAGGCCACGTGGTTTCCGAACATCTCGGCGAACTGGCGGTCCTCCTCTCCGAAGGCCCCCACCTGGTCGCTCTCGACGTTGAGGACCCCCACGACCTTGTCGTGCAGCCGAAGGGGCACGGTCAGGCTGCTCCGCGCGCCTTCCATGCCCATCAGGTAGCGGTGGTCGTTCCGCACGTCGGGGCACACGTAGCTGCGGCCGGTGGCGGCGACATACCCGCTGATACCGTTGCCCTCGGGGCTGGCAAAAAGCTGCCGCGTGCCCACTTCCGGAAGTCCCTGCTTGAAGATCGGCTCCAGCTCGTTGGTGCGGGCATTGAGCACCATCACGGCGAAATGCTGGAAGTTCAACACCTCGCGGCTACAGCGGATGATCCGTTCCTCCAGCACGCCCAGACGGCGGGATGCGTCGCCGCGGGTAACTTCATCGTCGAGGCGGACCAGTTCGCGGCCGGCCCGGTCGATGGCGTTTAGCTTAAGTTGCTGGCGGCGATGCCCGGTGGCGTTGACCACCACCGCCGCCACCTGGCGAAGCAGGCCGTTGCGGTCACGAACGGGCGAACAGATCACCTCGTAGTAGCTGCCGTCGCCGGGGATCAGAGAGAATCGTTTTCCCGGATCGGTGGTCTTGTTGGCGATGGCCAGTTCCTCATAGGCCTTGGCGCACAACCCCCGCAGCGCATCCAGCACCGCCGCGGGCGCCTCCTTGAGCCGCCGGTTTGCCCAGACCAGCTCCCCACCGGGACCGACGATACACACGCCGTCCCCGATGGTGTCCAGAATGACCGAGGCCTGCTGCGTGACGGTGCCTCGCTCCAGGGGCAGGAAGTCGGCTGTCTCGGCCAGGACCGCGTCGAAGCTGGTCTGGCGCATCGCTTCCAGGGCCTCATCGAGTTCCTGAACGACCCGCACCTGAAAATGGGGGCGAAACAGATCGACGATCCCCTGGGCCTCCAGCGTCGGCCCGTGGAGAACCAACAACTTACGCAACTCGGTCTTTGGGGGCATGTCAGGTGGTACATCCACGATGATTCTCGCCGCTTTCTCTAATATATCTTCCCATAACCAATATCGTCAAGGATGACATGGGCTATCGGTTTACCTTTGGAGATTCTCCCTAATCGGCCTGTTTTTTTTGCCGCATCAGCCGCTGCGCCATGGTGAGTTTCCTGCGTGCGGCCTCCAGTTCTTCGTCACACCGCCCGATGCGTCCGCTTCCCTTGGCGGCTGCCTCGCGGGCGCGGCGCAACTCCTCCCAGGCGATCTGGTGGTCCAGTTGGCTCGACGGCAGGCAGTGTTCAGCCAGAATCGTCAGCGTTCCTCCGTGCATCTGCGCGAAACCGCCCGTGACGAAAAACTCCCGGACTTTTCCATCAGGCCGCTCGAAGCTCAAGGCGCCCGGCCCCAATACCGCCGCCAACGGCGCCCGACCGGCCAGCACGCCCACCTGGCCGTCGCAGGCGGGAAAGACCGCGCTGACGGCGAGGGCGGACTCCACCGGTCCGTCAGGGGAGAGCACCTCGAACTTGAATATCCGTGTAAAGTTCGACATTGTATCAACCGGTCAATCGGGCCATTTATCCATGAATCGCAATCAGCCCGCCATGGGCGGTCCGACATCCACGGCATGGCCTGCCGGCGCCCAGGGACAACTCCATAATCGCCTTCATGCAGTGAAGCGGTCGTTGCAGACGATCTGGTTGATGGGTTTTCGCGGCCTGATCTTGGGCGCTTCGGCGCCGGGGGCGGGATAGCCCATCGGCAGCAAACCGATAATCATGGCCGATTCCGGCACGCCCAGGACCTTGCGACAAACGTCCTGGTCGAAGTGGCCGACCCAGCAGGCACCCAGCCCCTCCGCCACCGCCGCCAAGGTCATGTGGTCCGCCGCGATTGCGCAATCCACCGGCCCGCTCTCCACGCCGCAGTGCATCTTGCGGTTCGGTTCGGTGGACACCACGGCGATGACCACAGGCGCCCCGCCGACGAACGGCTGTTCGGTCGAAGCGGCCAGGGCGGCTCGAAGCTTGGCGTCGCGGACGACGACGAACTTACGCGCCTGATCGTTGCGCGCCGAGGGCGAGATACGCCCCGCCTCCAGGACGCGGAGGAGCTTGTCCTCCTCGATGGGCTTGTCTCGAAACAACCGCACGCTACACCTTTTCCGCATGGCTTCGTATACGTCCATAATTTTTCTCCGATCCGCTATTTCTTTCACTTGGCCCCGGCAGGCTGCGCCGTGGTTTCCCCGACCGGTCCGGCCAGCCGCTTGGCCTGCTCGGCGGCGTCCTCCACCGTCCCGACGTACATGAACGCCTGTTCGGGCAGGTGGTCCCACTTGCCATCGCAGATTTCCTTGAACGACCGCACGGTCTCCGCCAGCGGGGTGAAATTACCGCTCTTTCCGATGAACACCTCGGTGACGAAAAACGGTTGCGACAGAAACCGCTCGATCCGCCGCGCGCGGTGGACGATCTGCTTGTCCGATTCGCTCAGTTCATCCACGCCGAGAATGGCGATGATGTCCTGAAGGTCGCGGTATCGCTGGAGAATCTGTTGCACCCGCCGGGCGGTCTGGTAATGTTCCGCGCCGACATACTGCGGGTCCAGGATGCGCGAGGAACTGGCCAGCGGATCGATCGCCGGATATATGCCCTTCTCCACGATCGACCGCTCCAGCACGATGAAGGCGTCCAGGTGNNGTGGCCAGCGTCGGCTGGTAGCCCGCCGCCGAGGGCATGCGCCCCAGCAGCGCCGATACCTCGCTTCCGGCCTGGGAGAAGCGGAAGATATTGTCTATGAACAACAGCGTCTCGGCGCCGGTGTCGCGGAAGTATTCCGCCAGCGTCAGCGCCGACAGCGCCACGCGCAGCCGCGCGCCGGGAGGCTCGTTCATCTGCCCCAGCACGATGGCTGTNNTACCCGCCGTGCTTGGTGGCGATCCGCGCGATCAGTTCCTGGATGATGACGGTCTTTCCCAGGCCCGCCCCGCCGAACAACCCGGTCTTTCCGCCGCGGACGAAGGGCACCAGCAGGTCGATGACCTTGATGCCCGTCTCGAACAGATCGTTCTTGGGCACCAGGGATTCAAACTTCGGCGGTGCGGCGTGGATGGGACGGTATTCCTCCGCCACGACGGGTCCGCGGCCGTCGATGGGTTCGCCCAGCAGGTTGAACACCCTGCCCAGAACGCCCTGTCCCACGGGCATCTTCACCGGTCCGCCGGTATCGACAACCTCCATGCCGCGGCTCAACCCATCGGTGCTTCCCAGCGCCACGCAGCGGACCTTCCCGCCGCCGAGGTGTTGTTGGACCTCCCCGGTCAGGTGGAGTTCCACCGACGTGCCGGCGTGGTCCACCTTCAGGGCGTTGTAGATCGGCGGCAGTTCGTGCTCGGGGAACTCCGCGTCAAATGTGGAACCGATGACCTGAACGATCTTTCCCTTGGTTGCCATAGTCTATTTCACTCCGGCCGATCCACCCATGATTTCGGCCAACTCCGTAGTAATCTGGGCCTGTCGCGCGCGGTTATAGCGCACCGTCAGGTCGTGGATCATCTCGTCGGCGTTCTCAGTCGCCGATCGCATCGCGCGTATGCGGGAAACCTGCTCCGTGACGGATGCATCGAGGAAACATTGGTACAGCCTCATCCGCACCACCGCGGGAAGCAGACGGTCCAGCAGTTCCCTCGGGGAGGGCAGGAACTCGTATTCCACCCCTCGCCCCCCCAGCCGGTCCGGTGGAGGCGGGGTCTGTGAGAGAGGCAATATCTGTGCAATGACCGGAGATGACTGTCCGGAGCGAAGATACTGCGTATAGGCGACCTCCAGGCCGCCGATCCGCCCGGCGAGGAAGTCTTCCATCAGCGCCGAAGCCATCGCGGAAACCTGCTCGTACGTCGGGGCGTGCTTGAAGTCAACGTAAGCCTTGTCCACCGGGATGCGGCGGTACTGGAAGTAATGATCGCCGCGCTTGCCCACGACGCGCAGAAGCGCCCGTAATCCGGCGGCCTGCAACTGCTCCAACCGCTCAACTGCCGTGGACAGGATCAGGGCGTTGTACGGCCCGCAGAGGCCCATGTTGCTGGACAGCACCATCAGCACGTCACATTGGGCGTTGGAGGGTTCCTCCAGCAGGGGGTGTCGCAGTTCCATCTCCCCGCAATGAGCCAGCAGATCTCCCACCAAGTCGGCGAGGTGGTCCGTATAGGGCCTGGTGGCGACGGCGCTTTCATGGGCCTTTCGGAAGCGCACCGAAGCCACTATCTCCATCGTCCGCGTGACGGTACGAATGTTCCTGAAGGCCTTGACTCGCTTGAGGATTTTCCGTGCCTTGGGCATTGGATCAGGAGCCTTGCGGCTCCGTTACAGTCTAGGCGCTATGGTGTCGCCCGTGTCCGCGCGGCCTCTTCGGCGCCGCCGGAAGGCTGATCGACGGCGATCTTCGACTCGCCATGTCGTGGCCGGTGGGATTCCTTGTAGGCTCCGGCCTTGAACTCCGCCGCAATCGCCGCCAACTGCTTTTGGCGGTCCTTGGGCAGGGTCTTTTCCGACTGGAACTGTGCGTAGAAGTCAGGATAGCGGTCCTTGACATACTCCACCAGACCGGTGGCAAAGGCATTGACTTCCTCCAAGGGCAGGTCGTCCAGGAAGCCTCCGGCACCGGCGAATATCTCGATGACCTGGTCCATGGCCGGCTGGGGCTTGTACTGCGGCTGAATGAGCAGGCGGACCATCCGCGCGCCACGGTCGAGTTGGTGTTGCGAGGTCTGGTCCAGTTCCATGCCCAACTGGGCGAATGTTTCCAGTTCGCGGTAGCTGGCCAGGTCCAGTCGCAGGCCCTTGGCAACGTCCTTCATTGCCGTGTAGGCGGCCTTGTAGCCAACTCGGCTGACGGAAATGCCCACGTTGATCGCCGGGCGTACCCCGGAGAAAAACAACCCGGGTTCCAGGTAAATCTGCCCGTCGGTTATGGAGATGAGGTTGGTGGGAATGTAGGCGGACACCTCGCCTTCCTGCGTCTCGCAGATAGGCAGCGCCGTCAGCGACCCTCCGGAGGAGGGCAGCTTGTGAATCTTGTTGCCGGCGGGAGAATCGGTGCTCTTGATGGCCTCCTTGGCGGCCTTGTAGCCCAGCGGACCATCGTAGACCTTGTGGTCAACGCCATCGGCGTCGGCGTCGGGCGGTGTGCTCTTGGGGACGATGACATATTTGTCGGACAGCTTGCAGGAACGTTCCAGCAGGCGGCTATGAAGGTAAAAGACATCCCCGGGATACGCCTCCCGGCCTGGCGGACGGCGGAGCAACAGCGAAATCTGCCGGTACGCCGCGGCTTGTTTGGTCAGGTCGTCGTAGACCACCAGCGTCGCCTTGCCCTGGGTGTACATGAAGTGCTCGGCGATGGTGCATCCGCTGTAGGGCGCGACGTACTGGAACGGGGCCGGGTCGCTGCTACAGGCCAAAACGACGATGGTGCGGTCCATCGCTCCGTGGCTGCGCAGCGTCTCGACCACGCCGGCCACCGTCGATTCCTTCTGGCCGATGGCGACATAGACGCAGATGACGCCCGTGTCCTTCTGGTTGATGATGGTATCAACCGCGATGGCGGTCTTTCCGGTCTTGCGGTCGCCGATGATCAATTCTCGCTGGCCGCGACCGATGGGCGTCATCGAGTCGATGGCCTTGATGCCCGTAATCAACGGCTCGTCAACTGGCTGGCGCGCGGCGATGCCGGGGGCGACCAGTTCCACCGGGCGGGTGCGATCCGCGCGGATGGGACCGCCGCCATCCAGGGGACGGCCCAGCGGGTCGATGACCCGCCCAAGCATCTCCTCGCCCACGGGCACTTCCAGCAGCTTTCCGGTGGCGACAACGGTGTCCCCGGCCTTGACATCCTCGCAGGGACCATAAATGACAGCCCCAATGGAGTTTTCTTCCAGGTTGAACACCTGCCCCCGCATCCCGTTGGAAAAGGCCAGTATTTCACCGGACATCGCGCCCGATAAACCGTAAATCTCGGCGATCCCGTCGCCGACCTCCAGCACTCGCCCCACCTGCGCGACGTCCAGTTGCTTTTTGTAGTTGGCGATTTCCTCGCGGATGACGCTGGTGATTTCGTCGACTCGAAACTTCATGGTCAGTTCCTCTGGAAAACGTCAGGCGGCCGCAGGTCCGGCCAGCCGCCGCTTCATGCGATTCAATTCCGCCGCCAGCGAGGCGTCAAAGACGTCGTCGCCCACGCGGACGACCAGGCCGCCCAGGATGTCCTTGTCCACGCGGACCTCCAGCAGCGGCTCGGCGCCGAGTACGGCGGAGATGACGGCGGAGAGGTTTTGCCTCTGCTCGCCAGTAAGTTCTACCGCAGTCGTAACGGCAACTTCCACCTTGCCCTGGCGACGGTTCAGCCGTTTACGAAAGGCGGCGGCGATGGAAACCAGCAGGTTGCCTCGCCCCTTGCGGACCAGTACGGCCAGGAATGCCTCCACCTCGGGACTGACCCGGCCGGCGAATATCCTGGCGACCAGTTGGCTTTGGCTCGCCTCCGTGAGGATCCCCGGGGCCAGAAGCCCACGCAGACCATCGGCCCCATCGGCGAGGGAGGCGATTGCCGCCAGCTCGGCGGCGACCCGTTCGGCGTCGGCGTTGTCGGGGGCGATCTCCAGCAGAGCCTGAGCGTAGATGCCCGCCAGCGCCAGGCCGGTGGTATCCATCACGCTTTGGGCTTGCCGGGAAGGATCGGCCATCAGTCGCCCTCTCCACCGCGCCGGGCGATCTCCGCCAGTGATTCATCGACCAGCCGAAGGTGGTCTTCCCGTGTCAGGGTTCTTCCAATGACCGCCGCGGCCAGGTCGGCGGCCAGTTCTGCCGTGGAGGCACGCATCTGGCGCAGAGCGGACCGCTTGGCCTGCTCGATCTCCTCGCGGGCGGAGGCCACGAGTCGGCGCGACTCGGCTTCGGCCGCTGTCAGGACCGTACCAGCGGCCTGCTGGGCGTCGCGGCGGGCCTGGGCCAGCAGCTTCTGAGCATCGGCGTCGGCGGCTTCCATGCGGGCGCGGTATTCCTCCAGCAGGCGCTGGGTTTCCTTGTCCCGTTGCTCGGAACGCTTGAGCGTCTCGGTGATTGAATCCTCTCGTCGCTTGATCTGCGCGACGATGGGTTTCCAGGCCCATCGGCCAAGGATCGCCAGCAGCAGGAGGAAGATGAGGATCGCTGCGACGGCTTGGCCCAAGTCGCCGAAGTAGAAACTGCCCTCGCCTTGGCCGGCTTGGGCGACGGCCGATTCCAGCAGCACGACGAGAGCGGCCAGGATGGGCGCGACCCGGCTGGCGGGCTTGGTGCCAGGATCAGTCATGTTCAGTAGCCTCATGAGGCTCGCCGATAACCTAGGATCGCAACACGGCAAGTAGGGCGACGACCACGGCGAACAACATGCCTCCCTCGACCATCGCGGCGGTGATAATCATCGGGGCGAACATCGCGCCTGCGGCCTCCGGCTGGCGGGCGATGGACTCCACGCAGCCCTGGCCGATCCGGCTGATGCCCAGCCCGCCGCCGATGACGGCGACGCCCGCGCCCAGTCCCGCTCCCATGATCGCAAGTCCCTTGCCCAGGGTTGCGGTCATCGACGGCTCGTTGGAGGACGGTTCCGCCGATCCAGCCGCCTCCGCGGCCAAGACCGGGGCTGCCGCCACCAGCAGGGCCGCCAACGTCACTGCGATTTTCCAGGTCGTTCTCATCGTTGTCTCCCATCGGTCGCCGCCTAATGCGGGGACCATGTTGTTATCTTGATCTCACGCCGGTTCCGCCCGGCGAGGTGCTTTTACCGCAACATCTCAACCACTAGTGGGCAGGCTCCACATAGAGTCCCAGGAAAGTCGCCGTCAGAAACGTGAAGATATATGCCTGAAGCCCGGCAACAAGAAGCTCCAGCAAATCCACCAGCACGCTGCCGGCGATGCAGAACGGACCGATGTACAACAGCGACACCACCTGGCGCTGAAGGGCCTGGAGGATAAACATCATCATCACCGCCAGCAACGCGTGGCCGGATAGCATGTTGGCAAAGAGACGAATCATCAGCGCCATGCACTTGGCCAGCACGCCGACAAACTCCAGTAACGCAAGCGGGAGGATCAAAAACTTGCCCGCCAGGCCGGGAATACCAGGCCCGAGGCTTCGCAGCCAGGCCACAGGGGAGACCGCCACGCACAGCCACATCGGCCAATGGCGATGATGGCGAAGATGCCTGGCCTGCGCCCGAAGGCCCGAGGCAACGATCACCACCAGCGTGATGCAGGCCAACGCGCCGCAGACGGTGGGGATGGACGTGGCCGCACCGCCGATCTTGGGCAGGCCCGCCAGCTCCGACAGCGGTTCCAGCGGCAGGATTCCAATGAGGTTGATCGTCAGGACGAATGTAAATGCCGTCAGCAGTAGCGGAAGAAACGCATCCGCCTTCTCGTGCAGCGCCGGCTTGGCGACCATATCGCGGATGAACACCACGATTATTTCCAGCACGCTGGCNNGCCGCCAGGATCATCGCGGCGATTCCGTTGGACATCAGCGTCAGTTTCAGTCCAAGGACATCCACCTGCCAGCCCGGCCAGGGGTGGTCGCAGAGTTTTTCGATAAGATTGGCAGATGCCGCAACCAATCGATCCCTTTCCTTGGGTCAACCAGCGCAGCGCGTACGAATAGCGGCTGAACAAGCCGCGTCGGCCGCGCGCAATACAAGCAGTCTATCGCCTACTCACCGTAACATCGGCCTCCACAACGAACTTACTTGAGCCGGGGGGGAACCTTGTCGCCATCGGGGGCTTTCTTCAGTGATTTCCATATCGCCATAGTCAGCCAGACGCTCTCTCCGGCCAGCAAGACCAGGTAGAACGCTCCCAGCCACAAGATCATCGCGGGTCGCGATAGCGGCGGCAGCAGCAGTCCCGCCGCCAGGCCCAGCACCAGGCAGATTCCCACGCGCAGGGCTGCCGTCAGGAGGAACGCAATCGCCGCCTTGGCCGGACCGCCCGCTGCCTGGCGGACGATGAGGACAGCGCTGGCTACCATCGCCGTCACGACGATGCCAGCCGCGGCCGCCTCGGCGCCCAAGCCGCTCATTCCGCCGGCAAAGCGCCAGGTGGGGTAGATTCCCGCCGCCCCGACGGCCAGCACCGGCAGGACCGTCCATGCCAGCAGTGAAACAAGACTTAACCGCATGACTTACGCCTCGCTCGTTGAGTGGGTATCTTTACTATCATTGGCTTCCGCCATCGTCTTGTCCGTCTTTGGACTTGCCGGGCCGGGCCTGGCGGATCAGGCGGTAGAGTCCCAGCCCAAAACCCACCGCCCCGCCCAGGAGCATGAAGCCCGGCGTGGTGCCCAGCCGGCCGTCCAGCCACAAACCCCCCGCCATCGGCAGGCCGAAGGTCACGATGAACTCCACGCCCACGGAGGTGTATCGCAACAGGTTGCGTCGGTTGTCGTTATCATCCATCTCGCAGCCCGGCGGCGCGGCGGCCAGTTACGCCGTCGCCTTCAGGATGAATCGACGTGGCGGCGGGGAAAGGATTAGGCCGTGCGACTGTTAGCCCGTTACCCGTCATGGGCGTTAATCCAGCGACGATAATCCGCATTTCGTATCCAGTCCCGATAGAAAGGCCCCGGCGCGGAAGGCGTCGGGGCCTTGGGTGTCATAATCAACAGCCGGTCGCGGGGATTATTCCGCCGCCGGTGCGGCCGAACTGCTCGTCAACGTCAGGAAGCGGTCGGGCGGAACGATCCAAAGTTCCACGCGGCGGTTGAGGGCGTTACCCTTCTTGCCGGCTGCGTTGGGGGC
>PMBX01000189.1:8253-9040 GCA_003153915.1 Phycisphaerales bacterium | reverse complement strand
CGCGTGGCCGGATCGTAGGTGCAGTGAAGTTCCACCACCTCGCCTGTTTGCGGATCCTTCACCACGCCCGTACATTTAACAAAATAGGCATACCGCAGGCGCACCTCCCTGCCGGGGGAGAGGCGGAAAAATTCCTTGGGCGGATCCTCGCGGAAGTCGTCCTGCTCAATGTAAAGCTCCCGCGAAAACGGAACTTTCCGCGCCCCTGCGCCGGGATTCTCGGGGTTGTTGACCGCATCGAGTTCTTCCACCTTGCCGTCAGGATAGTTGTCAATGACCACTCGTAGCGGATGTAGGACAGCCATCACGCGCGGGGCACGCTTGTTAAGGTCCTCGCGCAGACAGTGTTCCAACAAGCGGATGTCCACCACGCTGTTGAACTTAGCCACACCGATGCGTTCGCAGAATTCGCGGATCGCCTCGGGGGTATATCCCCTCCGCCGTAGACCCCGCAACGTTGGTATGCGCGGGTCGTCCCAGCCCCGAACGTGTCCGTCGTTGACCAATTGGAGCAGCTTCCGCTTACTCAGTACCGTATAGGTCATCTCCAACCGAGCGAACTCGATCTGCCGTGGATGGAAAATACCGAGCTGCTCCAGGCACCAGTCGTACAACGGACGGTGATTTTCGAACTCCAGCGTGCAGATGGAATGGGTTATGCCCTCGATGGAGTCGCTGATCCCGTGGGTCCAGTCATAGGTGGGATAGATGCACCAGGCATCCACGGTGCGGTGGTGCGTGGACCGCAGGATGCGATAGAGGACCGGGTCGCGCATGTTGATATTGG
>PMBX01000189.1:8055-8238 GCA_003153915.1 Phycisphaerales bacterium | reverse complement strand
AAGAGGTCCAGGTTCTCCTCCACCGAACGAGTTCGAAACGGAGATTCCTTGCCCCGTTCCGTCAGCGTGCCGCGATAGTCCCGAACCTCATCGGCGCTGAGGTCGCAGACATAAGCCTTGCCCGCTTTGATCAATTGTACGGCGTATTCGTACAATCGCTCGAAATAGTCGGAGGCGAAGAAC
>PMBX01000189.1:0-8046 GCA_003153915.1 Phycisphaerales bacterium | reverse complement strand
GACTTGGCGTGTCCGATGTGCAGATAGCCGTTGGGTTCCGGGGGAAATCGCGTATGGACGCGCCGGTTGTTTTTCCCCGCCTGCAAGTCAGAGATGATGATTTCCTCGATGAAGTTCGACGGGACGGTCCGCCCGTCGGAAGAGCCGTCGCTTTTGGTCTCGTTGCCGTCTTGTACGTGGTCATTTGATCCCATGGCCTTATCCACCTGATGGCTAAAAGTCTCATCATAAGAACTTTCCGCTCTCGATGCCAGTCGCTTGACCTTTGCGCGGCTGGGTCTATCCTATTGTCCAGGGCTTTACCTGGTAGAAGGTGCGGCCTTCGACGGGCTTAGCCCTCACCGCAACAGTCCCGGCAAGACCGCGCCGGTCCATCGGTGACAACCGGCAAAGGCAGACACACACTTGGCCAATCAGCGGGCAACAGACATGCCGTCAAACCTTACCGCACCACCTCGGCCCCACCGTCGCTGGAGGGAGGCGTTTTCCGCCCTATCGGTTCAAACGCGAATCCGTCCGTTGTTGATCCTGGGAATCCTGGGATGGACGATGTTCGCGGTTTTCCGTTCACTGCTGCTGATCGCCAGGCATCAATACCTCAACGGTTCCGACGCAACCGACCTGCTCGATTGCTTCCTGGTGGGCTTGCGTTTCGACGCCATACCCATCGGCTACGCATTGCTCCCCCTGTCGGTTGTTCTATCGCTGGCGCCGAGCGATGCGTTGGGGCAAAGGGGTTTTCGACAAGGCGTCGCCACCTACGCCGCCACCATAGTCACGGTGGCCCTGTCCGTGGAGGTCATCGGGGCGTGTTTTTTCCTGCATTTCGGATATCGGCTCAACTGGCTAGCGATTGCCCACTGGGGTCATTTCCGCGAGTCGGCCGTGTATATCTGGCACGCCTATCCGGTGTGGCTGCTGGCGGTACTGGTCGTCGTGGCATTCCTGGTCTTCCGCAGGATATTTCACAGGATCTTCTGGCGAGCCGCCGTCGCAAGCCAGCCGGTTCGATGGCCCCCCAGGGCGATTCTGGCGGCGGTAACCGTGGGCCTGTGCGTGGTGGCCTGTCGCGGCGGGATGGATCGCCGGCCCCTGGAGCAAAACAATGCCTACTTCACCAATAACCGCGTCATCAACCAGTTGACAATGAACAACCTTTTCACGGTGTTTCACGCCGCTCGGTCGAACATCAATCCTGTCCTGGAGGAAAAGGACCTTTATTCCTTCCCTCCCACCGCGCGCGCCGCCGACGTGGCCGCAGGCATGCTCGCACAGCCCGGCCAGACGTTCCTGGGCGACCCAGCCAATCCGTTGTGGCGGCGCAGCGATACCGACTCGCCGCGAAAAAATTACAACGTCGTGGTCATCCTGATGGAGGGCATGGCCGGCAAGGCCGTGGGCGCATTGGGGCATAACCCCAGCCAGACACCTTGCTTTGACACCCTGTGCAAGGAAGGCATCTTCTTTGACCGCATGTACGCCGTGGGATCCCGCACCAGTCGGGGCGTGGTCGGAACCCTCTGCGGGCATCCCGACCTCAGCGGCCTGTCCGTGTTGAAGCAAGACCTCGCCCAGGGCAAGTTCCTCACCCTTCCCAGTATCTTCCACAGCCGTGGGTACCGGACGTTGTTCGTCTACGGCGGCGACCCGGGGTTCGACAACATGCAGGGATTTCTCGCCAAGGGCGGAGTGGACCAATTTTACACCGAGATGGACATGGGCAGCCCCGAGCAGGTGGGCAACTGGGGCGTGCCCGACGAGATGATCTTCAACAAGGCGCACGAAGCATTCCAGGCCCTGGGCGAACAGAAGTTTTTCGCCTTCTTGCTGACCGTCTCCAACCATCCACCCTTCGAGATCCCCCACGGCCGGGTGGAGACGATCCCAGGCGACTCCGAGGAAGTCAAGTCCCTCAACGCCTACCGTTATGCCGACTGGGCGCTGGGACGGTTCTTCGACCAGGCTCGCAAGGCCCCCTATTTCAAGAACACTATCTTCGTGCTGGTCTCCGACCACGGGCGCTACCTGGACCAGGCCCGCCTGGTCGATGTGCCCGGCTATCGCATACCCGGCCTGATCTACGCCCCCGACATCCTTGCGCCCAGGCGAGTCCATACCGTCGCCAGTCAGACGGACCTGGCGGCGACGATCCTGGGCCTGTTGGGTGGGACATACGAGCACTGCTTTCTGGGACGGGATGTCCTGTCCATCGAGGAACGCCAGGGCTTCGCCGTTCTCCACGACGAGGACCGGTTTGCGCTAGTGCGGGGCGACTCGGCGCTGGTGCTGTCGCCGAAAAACGAAACCACGCTGTTTCGTCTGGCCAATGATTCCATGGAACTTGTACACATCGGTCAGGACAACAAGCAGGACGCCGAGGTGATGAAGATGCAACTCCTGTCGTACTACCAGATGGCACTGCACCTCTATCTCACATGCGCGTATCGTCAGCCTGAGACATCGAACCTATTGTTTAAAGGTGACAACTTGTCACCCAGCAACACACATTGATGAGGCAGAATATGATCGACCTGGCCCAATACATTCGCGACGTACGGGATTTCCCCAAGAAGGGAATCGTCTTCAAGGACATCACGCCATTGTTAGGTAATCCACAAGCGCTGGCGGCGGCGGTGGAGCAACTGTCCGAGCCGTTTACGTCGTCCGGCGTGGAGATCGTCACGGGCATTGAGAGTCGAGGTTTTATCTTTGCCTCCCTCGTGGCTCAGCGACTAGGCGCTGGTTTCGTCCCCATCCGCAAACCCGGCAAGCTGCCACACAAGACGATCCGCGAAAGTTATGACCTGGAATACGGCAAGGACACCGTGGAGATTCACGCCGACGCAGTGCGGGCTGGGCAGAAGGTACTGATGGTCGACGACCTGCTGGCCACCGGGGGCACAATGTCAGCCGCCTGTAAGCTGGTGGAAAGCCTGGGCGGTCGGATCGTCGGCGTGGCGTTTGTCATTGAGCTTTGTTTCCTCAACGGCAGAGTCAAACTGCCAGGCCGGAACGTCCACACGTTGCTGAAGGTCGCTTCGGAGTAACTTGTCAGTATGCCTCGACGGGGACGCCGATCACGGTCCGGCGGATGGTCCCGACGATGATGTCCAGTTCAGCCGGATTCAGTGCGGAAACGTCCTTTTCGGTTGGGTCGCGAGCAACGGTGTAGACCTGCACGAGCTTGATCTTTCCTCCGCCGCCGAGGATTTCCCCAAGCCGCCGGCAGTAGGCCTCGATTTCCTCACCTGAGGGAGCCTGCCCAGCGGTTCGGAAGAAGAGGCTCTGGATCACGACCGCCCGGCCGCGAGCAACGTTCGTGATGTTCTCGACGATCCTGGCCAACGTAATCGGGGCGTGCGGACGATTAATCCGCTGGAATGCCTCCTCGGTTCCCGCATCGAGTTTGGCCCAGATTTCCCCATTGTTGGCGTCCAGGATGGGCAGCGCCAGGCGGACCTGCGGTGTGTCCAGCGCCGAGGCGTTGGTAATAACGATAATCTTGATCGACTCCAGCTTTGCCTTTCGTCGCCCCTCAGCAACGGCCGCGACAGCCTGGTCGAAGTTCGCCAGACACGTCGGTTCTCCGTCGCCGCTGAAGGCGATGTCATGGACGCGTCGCAGATTCGCCGGCGTGGCGGCGAAACGATCCTCTCGCCATATTTGCCCACCGATCGCCTCGGCCAGGACCGCGTCTAACTCGCGGCGCAATACTGGGATGTCCACTCCATGCAGGTCTCGGCGCGACTTGCGGTCGATCTGGCAGTAGACACAGGCAAAGGTGCATAGTTTCTCCGGGTTTAGGTTGATACCGATGCTCAGCCCCCTGCTCCGCCGCGAGATAACCGGGTAAACGTAGAGGCAGTCCCGCCATTGGCGGCGGTGATCCCGCACGATTGGTAAATCTCCGTCGGAATCCTGGTCCTTCATTGGGCCCACCTACAGTCCCGATCACACGTCCCGCTCGGGACCCAACAGGTCATCATAGATCTCGCGGCGGCGGATGGTTCGCCAACGGTCGCCCTCGACCAGAACCTCCGCCGCGCGCGGGCGCGAATTGTACTGGCTGGACATTACAAATCCATACGCCCCCGCCGTGAACACCGCCAACAGGTCGCCGCGCGCCAAGGGCGGCAACAGGCGGTCCTTGGCAAGAAAATCGCTGCTCTCGCACACCCCGCCTACGATGTCCACCTTCACCGCGTCGGGCGGCGTCCAGTCCAGCTTTCGTTGCGGGGCCTGGTCATCCGGGACAGAGGCGGGATAGACAAAATGCTCCGCGTCATACAACGCCGGACGAATCAAATCTGTCATCGCCGCGTCCACGATGACGAAGTTTCGTTCGCCGCCGCGCTTTACGTATTGGACTGTCGCCAAAAGAATCGCCGCGTTGGCCGCGATCTGCCTGCCCGGTTCAAGGATGATCTCCAGGTTCCGTCCTGCCAGCAGAGGCACGATGGCCGCGGCGTAGTCGGCCGACGCTGGCGCGCGACGTTCTTCGTAGTCGGCGGCAAAGCCTCCGCCGATATCGAGGGTACGAATTGAAAAACTGTCGCGCTGCAACGACTCGATGAGGTCCAGAATCTTTCCAATGGCCTCGACGTACGGTGCCGGTGAGTAGATCGGCGAGCCTATGTGTATGTGCAGGGCGTCCAGGCGAACATTGGCGTCGTGGCCGTAGGCGTGGAAGAACCGCACGGCCCGCTCGATGTCCACGCCGAACTTGGTCTCTTTTTTTCCAGTGCTGGTGTGGCGATGCGTCTTTGGGTCGATGTCCGGGTTGACCCGCAGCGCCGCGCGCACGCACCGGCTTGACGAACCGGCCAGGCGGGAGAGGTTCTCGAACTCCTCCTCCGACTCCACGTTGAACAGGCCGATCCCCGCGGCGATGGCCTGTCGTATCTCCATGTCGGTCTTGCCCACCCCGGCGTAGACGATCCTGGAACAGTCTGCTCCGGCGGCCTGGGCGCGGGTAAGCTCACCGCCGCTGACCACATCGAAACCGCTGCCCGCCTCGGCTAGGAGACGCAGGATGTGGATATTAGACAGCGACTTGATGGAAAAACAGATCGTCGGCTTCAGCGCCACGAAGGCCTTCTCAACGGCCCGATAATGATGCAACAACGTCGCCGCCGAGTAGATGTACACAGGCGTGCCCACGGCGGAGGCGATGTCCGCCACGGCAACGGCTTCACAGTGCAACAGACCATTACGATAGGCAAAATAATCCATAAATCATCCTAACGATTCACGGCTGGATGTTTTTACACCAACCCGCGCCACCAGACAAGCCCTGCCCGATCTGATGGAACGGTTGCATACAGAGTTTAAATAAGCCGCGAACGGACGCGAACAGCACGAACAGAATCCCAGCCTTTATTTTCTAATATGTTCGCGGAGTTCGCGTTGTTCGCGGCAAAAAAAGCAATCGGCAAACAGATGCCCCGGAAGTATTATTTTCCGCCCAGAAATTCCCGCATGGCCTCGGCGGCCCGGCGGCGGAGAAATTGGCGGGCATGGCGCATAGCCTCTCGGGGCGTGATCTCACCGGTCACCAGCGGCTGGACGGAGGCGAAGGCGTCAACTGGTGCGTCAGGGGTGGCTTGGCCCGGGATGCAGATGCATGGCACGGCCAGTTCACCAGCCAGTCGGGCCACGGCCATGGTGGTCTTGCCGTAACGGGTTTGTGCGTCCAGCCGGCCTTCACCGGTGATGCATAAGCCCGCACTGCCCAGACGCCTGTGGAATCCGACGGCAGAAGCAACGATATCGAAGCCTCGCTGGAGCTTGGCGCCCGCGAAGGCCACCAGTCCCCCACCCAGTCCCCCGGCGGCCCCTGCGCCGCTCAGCGATTCAATATCCACGCCCAGTTTACGTCGGATCAGTGCCGCAAAGTGGGCAAGTCCGGCGTCCAATTGGGCGACCATCTCCGCTGTCGCGCCTTTTTGCGGCCCGTAAACCGCCGCGGCGCCTTCCGGACCGGTCATGGGATTGGTCACATCGCAGGCCACGCGGATGTCGGCTTGGCCGATTCTGGGGTCCAGGCCGGAAATATCAAGATCGGCGATCTCGATAAGTCCCCCACCACCCAGGCCAGTCAACATCGGTTGACCGCCGCTGCGATGGAAGACAACGCCGATGGCTTGGGCACAACCCGCGCCACCATCCACGGTGGCCGAACCGCCCAGGCCTACGATGATCCGTTGGGCGCCGGAATCCATCGCAGCCAGAATCATCTGCCCGACACCGAACGTCGTGGCCCGCAGGGGATTCCTCTTGTCCGGCGGGACCAGCGACAGACCGGCCGCCGCCGCCATCTCCACCACGGCGGTACAATCCTGGCAGGCCTCCCCGCTGCTGGGCAAGTCACTTTCGGCCATCGCCGCCGCCAGACCGATCGCCCCGGGAAGGTGCGGCGAGGTTCGCCCCAGCAGCCCGAAGTGCGCTCGAATCGGCCGGCCCAGCGGGTCGAAAACATCCGCCGACATAATCCGACCCCCCGTCGCTGCGACCATCGCCTCTACCGTGCCTTCGCCACCGTCGGCCATCGGGACGGCGATGCACTCAACGCCTAGGCCAAGCTGCGCGATGCCCTCGGAGGCCGCGGCGCACACTTGCAGAGCCGTGAGCGAGCCTTTGAAGGAGTCTGGGGCCAACGTGATTCTCATCCGCGCCTACAGATTGGCCCACGTTCGCAGGAACGTGCGCTTAGTATGGGCCAGAGTCAACTTCGTGCTTTCCTCGCCAACAGGTTTGACCTCGAAGGTGAAGACCATCTTCTCGGTCGGCACTTCGTTCTGGAACACGCCCGCATAGATGAGCGCCTCCAGATAGACCTGCAACTCCGGAGCATCGTTGGACCCACCCGGGAAGCCAAAGCGTGGGTGCATGTCGCCATAGGCCTCCAGCCCTTCCTCGGCGACCGCGTTGCCAGCATGCAGGTGAATGATGTATGGGGCCAGGACGGCCACCAGTTCGCGCACGTCCTCGTGCAGAATGGGCACGTGCGACAGGTCAGCGGTGATGCCGAAATTGCTGACTTCGGCGCGCACGCGCTCAGCCAACTCCGCCGTCACTGCGCTCGGCCCGATCAGACATTTCTTATCTACGCTGTGGTCGAACTGCTCCACCGACAGCCACACGGGCTCGCCATCGCCAGCCTTGCCCTGACTGTAGCGACACAACTGGATACACGAGTCGACCATTGCGTCCATCATACGCTTGTTCTCGTCCTCATCATCCGACCGCGGGCCCGAGAGGCATGCGCAGATCCGCGCATTCATCTCGTAGGCCGCATCAATAGACAGCTTGACTTCGTCGATCGCCGCCTGGCGTCCCGCTGCGTCCAGCGTGTTGAGACTGAGCTTGCCGATGAGCAGCCCGGGCTGGGCGCCGACGCCGATGCTCATTCCTGATTGCTCGGCGATGGCGCGCAACTGGGCATGTACGCCCGGGTGCTGGCTGCGTCGTACTTCCATCACATCAAAGAACTCGTCCTTGGCCAACTGCGTTGCAGTCTGTATGATCAGATCAGGATTGTCATCCTTGATCACTGGCCAGGCCATGAAATGCACCAACCCCATGTCCATTGTCTGCCGCCACGACTCCGTCATGCCACGCTCACTCCTTTGGGGAATGTAGGATTCCTGGGTCTTGCTCTCGAACTTACGGTCAGTCGCGCTGATACGCGCGCTGATTGACCGCGTGGAAGTATTCGACGCCGTCTTGCGGGTAACCTTCACGATGCCCGATTCCGTATTCGGGCTTGTCGGCACACCCGATACGGCCTGTTAGTGCTTATGTCGAACCGACCTCGAATTCCGCGATTCGGACGGGAACCATGCACGACGTAATCTCCATCGGCACTGCCACTCAGGATGTCTTCGTCTCCAGTGACCAGACCCATCTTATCCGCGTGCGGCACCTGGAAAACGAGGAGGAGTTCCTGGCTTACGACTACGGCGCCAAGGTCGCTGTGGACCAGCTCTTCGTCTCCACGGGCGGCGGGGCGGTCAATACCGCCATCGCGTTCTCCCGACTGGGTCT